>JAZNTY010000227.1:0-28027 GCA_045592005.1 Alistipes sp.
CATATCGCGAGCTGGATGCTCTGGTGGGAAGTTGAGGGCTGAGAATACATGTTGGTCATCCTCAATTTCCGGACCATCGGCAACGGTATAGCCGAGGCGAGCAAATATCTCGATAATTTCGTTCTTGACAACTGAAATAGGGTGGCGTGAGCCAAGTTGCTCAGCAGTACCTGGGCGGCTCATGTCATCAATCTTACTCTGAGTAGAGTTTGTAGAGTCAGCTGCTTCACGCAAAGCCTCTATTTTGGCAATGATAGCCTGTTTGAGGGCATTAATCTTCTGACCATACTCGCGCTTAAGCTCTGGTGCTACGCTCTTGAACTCCTCCATAAGGGCTGTGAGTTCGCCCTTTTTGCCCATCATCTTGACGCGGAAATCTTCAATTTCGGCAGCATTAACGCTTTGAAACTGTTCTACTCTGTTTAATAAGTCGCTAATTTTAGTATTCATATCAATATGTTTTGTATTTCTTGCAAAAAAGTAATAACTTTACACTCGGTTAGTAGGTGTTATAAGCGACAAAATTACAAAAAATTTAGTGAAATGTTGCGCAAAAGTCTAATATTTATACTCTCTATGCTCTATGTTTGTTTTGCACAGGCGCAGGGTGTTGGTGTTGTGCTCAGTGGAGGAGGCGCCAAAGGGTTGTATCATATTGGAGTTTTGCAGGCATTGGAGGAGAACCAGGTGGCTATAGATTATGTTGCTGGAACCTCTATGGGCTCAATTATTGCCGGTCTTTATGCGGCAGGTTTTACCCCTGAGCAGATGCGCCAGATTGCCGAGTCGGGCGATTTGCAACGCTGGGTTTCGGGGCGTATAGACAGGAAGCACCACCGCTACTATCGTGAGCAGGATACTCCACCATCTCTATTTACTCTGCGCTTTAATGTGGAGCGTGACTCTCTAAAGGGGGAGAAGAGAATTCAGCCACATATGCGCCCTTCTATTATGCAGTTGCCTACAGACCTTATATCCTCTACACAAATTGAGCTTGCTCTCTGTGAACTATTTCGTCCGGCAACAGTGGCTGCTGATGGTGATTTTGACAAACTTATGGTGCCATTTTTCTGTGTGGCGGCAGATATGAACGCTCGCAAGGAGGTAATCTTCCGTAATGGCGATTTGGGCGAAGCTATTCGTGCCTCAATGTCTATACCACTTGTTTTTAAGCCGTTGCGTAAGCGAGATATGTTGCTCTACGATGGAGGTGTGTTTAACAATTTCCCGTGGCAATATATGGAGCAGTGTTATAAACCAAATCATATTATTGGTGTAAAGTGTACCTCTGGAAATAAGGATGTTGATGAAAATAGCAGTGTGGTAGACCAGGCTATGATGTTTATTATGTCGCAGACTGACTATGACCTGCCTGATAGTGGAAATATATTGATAGATAGGGCTGTCAATGCCGGAATGCTCGACTTTGATAAAGCTAAGCAGATTATAGATCAGGGATACAAGGATGCTATGGCGCGTATGGATGAGATACTTGCCACCATACCAGCCCGACGCTCCACAATAGATCTTAAGCAGCGCCGAGAGCAGTTTGTTGCCCGTTGCCCGAAGATGGTCCTCTCACGCCCTAAAATAGATGGTCTTACAACCTCTCAGGAGCGATATGTCAGGGAGGTTATGTTGGCACGCAAGCGCGATAATGACTCTCTAAAAAATATGGAAGACTTCCGTTCAGGACTCTTTGACTTGCTGGCAGAGGGAGACTTTACGGTTGAATATCCACGCTTTGAATATAATAAGGAGTTTAATACCTACCAACCACATCTTAATCTGCACCAACACCCATCTTTGCGTGTTACGGTCAGTGGAACACTCTCCTCTACGGCGTATAACCAGGTGCGTTTAGGGTGTAGGTATGAGTATATCGGTCGTGTGGGTATGCAGGCGAGCGCAGACCTATATTTAGGTCCGGTATATAATGCAGGAAAGATAGGTGGTCGTGTCTTTGTATTACCTCGAAAACCTCTATTTTTTGATTTGAACTATATCTTCTCAGCAAGAAATACCATCTATGGAAACTTTGGTAATTTGGCACGCGTCGATAACACTCTGAGAAAAAAACATAGGGAGCATTTTGGCTCCTTCTCCTTTGGTGCTTCGACCACAAATCGCTCTCTTCTCCAGGCAACATTCAATGCGGGCGAAAATAGCTACCTATTTGAGGGCGACGAACACCCATCTCGCTTCTCATTTATCGCTACTCGTCTACAATTTCGCCGTAGTACCTTAGATAACCCAATATCGCCTGTGAGTGGTAGTAGACTTGATGTGTCGGGTATATATGTTGATGGTCATGATAAGTGGGTGGATGAGTTTGACTTTGGTTTGGTACGCCACTTCTCGGAACACCGCAAATGGTTAGGTGCGAAGGTGTCATGGCAACACTTTTTACCATTTAGTTCAACGCGCTGGTTTTCATTCGGTTATAGCGTTGAAGGTGTCTACACAAACCATCCTCGATTTGAGGACTTGAGAGCTACAAGTGTCTCTCTACCTCAATATGCACCGACAACCCATTCACAGATGATATATATGCCGGCATACCACTCCTCTCGATATGTGGCTGCGGGTCTTATGCCAACCTTTAGGCTCTATGACCACCTATACCTCAGAACCTCGTTTTATGCAATGTTTCGTCGTGCAGAGGCTGGTATCACTGAGCAGTGGCAGTATATAGCCGATTTGTCGCTGACTTATCGTACCATCGCCGGTCCTATAAGCCTTTCGTTAACCAAATATGGTATACGCAACAGCAATAACCTCTATCTCTCTATCAACTTTGGGTATCCGCTGTTTGCTCCGAAGGGAACATTCTATTAAATAGCAGAGAGGCTGCTAAAGTACACTTTAGTCAGCCTCTATAGTAATCTTGCGGTGTATTATTGGTTATCACTTGGTTCAAGTTGGAACATCGCCTCAACAGGTTTGCAGAAGAGCTGAGATATGCGCAACGCAAGGATTGTAGAGGGGACAAAGCGTCCACTCTCAATGGCATTTACCGTCTGCCTGCTTACACCTATCGCATCGGCGAGCTGTTGCTGAGTCATACGGCGCTCAGCGCGTGCTACCCTGATATTATTCTTCATCTTCTATATGCTTGTTAAGACGCCATAGCTTGAACTTAAAAGTAACAAGAAAGACCAATGGCAGGATAAACATTTGGTATATCAAAAACTCATAGAAGTTGTTACCATAAAGACATAAAACAGCTACTATAAGTACAATAACCGATATATATAACGCCAAAAGTAGAGAGTCTAAGCGCAGAGCCGAAATCATCTCATCCTCATACTTTTCACGAGAGCAAGAGGCAAAGATAAGACCGACAAGTAGTCCGATAATGGTAATGTTATTCAATATCTGTGACTCTATTTCGCGGTGGTTACCTGTGGCGGAGAAAAAACGACCAAAAGCAACTTCGGAGCTACCTGTGAACATAATAAACAGACCCAACAAAGCAAAGGGTATAAAAATAGCCCAACCAATTTTACCAAAGATGTGTGGGAGAAGAAAGCCTCTGTTTTTCATAGTGTGCAAATTTGATAACAAAGATAGCAACAAATTGTAAGAAAATCAATAACGGGACTCTTGCCCTGCGAAGACGAGGCGTGCTATACCACTAAATCACTCACCTATTTATATTGCACACCGCACTTTTTAATCTAAGAGGGAGGAGAAAGTGCAACTCTAAACCCTCTGCATCAGTCGTTAACACGCCACGCGTTCGCAAAAAATAGTCTGTCAAACATTGTGTGATGCCTAATCACAATGCAAATGTAAAGTATATTTTACATTTTAGCAAGAAAACTCGACATTTTTTTACAAATATTGCTTTTTTTTGCACTTTGGGGCTGTAGATTTGGGCTGATGGTAGTAAACAAAACAGGGTCAACCATATTAATTGGTTGACCCATCGTAATAGATATCTATGGTCTACTACTTTGAAGTATATGGACCGTGAATAGACTTAACTTTGTATTCAAAGTCGGTGTTGTCGAGCATATATACATAGAAACTATCGCCTCCATTTGCCACGCGAACAACGATATGACCCTCATAGTAAATACCGTTATAAAGGTCCTTAGTAGCAGTATCGGTAATAGCCTCAGGATGTGCATTGGTGGTAAAAAAGTCTTTCTCCCAGAAGACATACTTTTCTGCCCAGTTGCTCAAAATACCTTGCAGCATAGACTGGTTTGGTACCGACTTGTAGAAGTTCATATTTGCAATCACGCGAGGGTTAAATTCGTGATTTTGCATACCTGAACCCCAGCCGTTGTCATTGAGGTGGTGGTGGCACTTGAATGACTCAAGCTTTTTGCTGCCGATAAAGTCGCGGAAATACTCTGCAAAACGGTTCTGTGGAGCTCCTGTAAGGTCACCAGCTGAGAGGTGGTCAAACTTACCATAACTGAGGTGGAAACCGCATGATGCAGGATTACCTTTCTCGGTGCTTGCTCTATCGCCAACGACAACACTGCCGTCGGTAGCTTTCTTTACAACAAAGCCGTTAGCGCAGACATTTAAGATACGGAAATTGCTATAAGCATTGCGGTTGTTGCGTAGAACGATAGACTCCTCGCCCGGATTAAAGCGCTTAGCCTCAAACTTCTTGTTTCGAACACCGGCTGTTACGAAGTTAGCCCAATCTTGAGACAACTCGCCATCGAGCGCTGCGGTCTTCTCATCCTCCTTATAGTCAGGGTAGAAGCCATCTACAATTACCTTGTAAGGTATCTGGTCAAAGATATAGAGCAGACCAGCCTTACGATAACCACCATCAGCCGCTGAAGCTTTTGTTAGAGTGTAGTTACCGATGTTACTACCGCCGATATGGTCGATATGGAGGTGTGAAGGGGCGCAGTAGTCGATATAATTCTTGCCTGTAGGCAGGAAGTGCTTAATATATCGCGCCTGAGCATCTGATGGGCGTGTAATATCGTTTGGACGCTGCGGAACAAGAGGGTTATCTGCTTTGTCGGCGGTAAACTCGCCGGCATCTACAAGTAGGGTAGTGCCGTCTGGCAAAATGTAGAAAGCACACTCGCCACGACCGGTACTGATGTAGTGGATATCGAGTTCGCCCTCACTCCATGCAGGCAGTGGCTGACCAACCTCAATTGTGTTTGTTGGTGTGTTGCCACCATTGTCGTTACCACCGCCAATTTCATCTCCCCATGGCATATCGCCACCCTTATCTCCACCGCATGAAAGCATCAGTAGGGCAGGGAGTAGTAAAAAAATCTTTTTCATAACAATCTCTATTATTTTGTAACTCTATTTACTTTCAAAAGGTCCGTCAATGTGCTTTACTGTATACTTTGTATTTGAGTCATCAAGCACATATACCCAGAAACGGTCGCCATTAGGCTCTACACGAATGACAATATGTCCGCTTGTTGCTTCACATTTGGCATAATCTGTTGGGTATTGAACCAAAAGAGGCTCGCCCACACTTGTGCAGTAGATGTTGCAACCACCTGCGGTAATATAGTCAAACTTGCTCTTATCAGGTTGTATTTCGCGTACATAGAAGCTGGTTGCAACAAGCACCTGAGGCTTGAGAACATTCATTGCCTTTTCACAATTTGAGTGAGGCGAGAGGTGGTGGTGCGCCTTTGTTGCATCCACCTGACCAACAACGCTTGCTACGGCATACTCATAGTCGTAATAGTCGCCAATATCGCCAGCTGTGTGAAAGTCAAAGTCTCCATAGCGGATAACAAAGCCACAAGAAGCGGCATTTTCAGCCTTTGCTGCACCCTTCTTGGCATAGATATCTACAGACTTACCATTTTGCCATATACAGCAGTTTGCGCAGACATTCTCAATGCGGAAGTTGGGATATGCTGCTGCGTTATACTTCATCGCAAACTGATTTACCGCACCGACTTCGAACTGTGATGCCTTTAGTGTCTTGCGTGCCACATGATAGTCTACAAACTTGCGGTAGTTTTCAAGTGCCGACTCGCTCATGCTGTTAACCCTTAAACCGTCGTAGTTACCATACGCGCGGTCATTAACCTCTATAAACGGAATATTGTGGTAGAGCGCTGTCACACCCGTAAGAGTGTATGTTCCGCTACCGTCCATTGTATACTCCTTCTCCATATTACCCATATGGTCCATATGGAAGTGGGAGATGTGCATATAGTCTATCGCGTTGCGACCTTGTGGAAGGAAGTGCTTTATGTAGTCGCCATAAACCTTTGTTGGTCGCATAGCAGTGTTAGGACGCTGAATAACATTCTTATATTCTGCTGTCTCACGGCTAAACTCTCCTGCATCTACAACCATTGTTGTTCCATCAGGCAGAATGATAAACAGACACTCTCCACGACCGGTACTGATGGTGTGGATATCCAGCTCGCCCTCGCTCCACGCAGTAAGTGGCTGACCCACAGTGTTACCCTCTGGGTCGTCTGGCGTAGGATTGTCAGGCTCTGGTTCAGGTTCAGGCTCAGGCTTCTGCTGTTCCTGCTCGCCCTTGCCAAGGTCATCCTCCCATGGCATCTTTACATCA
This sequence comes from Alistipes sp., assembly GCA_045592005.1. Classification (GTDB taxonomy): domain Bacteria; phylum Bacteroidota; class Bacteroidia; order Bacteroidales; family Rikenellaceae; genus Alistipes. Next base: position 6,542 of record JAZNTY010000227.1, read on the forward strand.
TCCCCACCACAAGATGTAGTAAGACCTATAAGCAGAGCAAAGACTAAAAAATAATGTTTCATACCTTTATTTGCATTTGAATGGACCTGCAATATGCTTTACGCGGTAGTTTGGGTCGGTGTCATCAAGGGTGTAGACCATATATCGCTTACCCTTAGGAGCCACGCGGATGACGATATGTCCACTTGTGGCTTTACAAACCGCATAATCTTCTGGGTACTGCTTGAGCAGAGGTTCTCCCACACTTGTGCAGAAGAGTTGGCATCCTCCTTTAGTAATATAGTCAAATTTACTCTTGTCCGGTTGAATGTCGCGTACATAGAAGCTGGTTGCAACAAGCACCTCCGGTGTCATCGCCTCCATTGCCTTTTGGCAGTTTGAGTGCGGAGAGAGGTGATGATGAGCCTTTGCAGCATCAATATCGCCTACAGCTTTTGCTACGCGATATTCAAGGTCGTGGTAGTCGCCAATATCGCCCGCTGTAAGGTAGTCAAAGGCGCCGTAACGAATAACAAAACCACAAGAGGAGGCATTCTCGCGCAGAGATTTGCTCTTGCCCTCATAGACATTTACAGCCTTACCATTATCCCAAACATAACCGTTAGAGCATACATTTTCTATGCGGAAATTAGGATAGGCTGCGGCATTGTGCTTTAGTGCAAACTGATTTACAGCACCAAGTTCAAAACGGGATGCTTTGATAGCTCCCTTTGCAGTCTGGTGCTCCAAAAATTTGCGGTACTCGGCAAGCACATTTACACTCATAGCCTTTACAGAGAGTGAGTCGTAAGCACCATATGCGCGGTCAATAACTTCGCGGAATGGAACATGATGATAGAGCGCCATAACACCCGTAAGCAGGTAATTACCTTCGGCTGCTCGCTCATATTCAGGCTCGCAGTTGCCCATATGGTCCATGTGGAAGTGCGAGAGGTTGAAGTAGTCTACCGCACTTTGACCCTTTGGAAGGAAGTGGCGAATATAGTCGCCAAAAGCCTTTGTCGGACGGGTCTGAGCATTTGGTCGCTGAGCCACATTGGCGTGCTTCTTGCTCTCGCGGCTAAACTCGCCCGCATCTACAACCATAGTTGTTCCATCGGGTAGAATAAAGTATAGACACTCTCCACGACCTGTGCTTATTGTGTGTATATCAAGATAACCCTCACTCCATTGAGGTAGAGGCTGTCCGATAACCACCTTCCCCCTACCAGGCTTGGCAGCTACTACTGTAGCCGCCAAGCAGATAGAGAGTGAAAATATCAAAAATCGTTTCATTATTCAGCAATGTAAACTGGACGGATAGAATAACGAGCGGTTGCACCGTAAGCAGAATTATAGTAACCACCCTCTGAGAGATTCTGTATGCGGTATATTAAACCGTGAGTGTTAGTCAAAGTAGAAGTGCTGTTTACGGTAGATACACGGTAAACACCCTGATTACCACCCTTGAAAATATACTCCTCAGCATTTGCGTCTGATGTTTCGGTATTATAACCACGACCAGCATAAGGAAGGAACAATCCAACATGTAGATCATCATCTGAAAGCTCCATTGGGGTACTATTCTCAATAACACCAGCAGTTTCGCCCTCACCAGGGTTGTAGAAGTATGTACCGTACAGGGTAGTACCATTAAGGATGTAAGTAGCCTTTGTACGACAAGCGTTGTTATAGAGAGCATTGAACTCTACACCTGTAGGCATACGATACTTACCATTTGATGCCCAGTAAGCGATATCGCCATACTTAGCGGCAGCAAAGTCTTTAGTCTCAGAGGTGCAAGTCTGGTCGGTATACATCTTACCACTAAAGTCAAATGGAGGCTCTGTTGCATTAAGACTTACAGCAGACGCTGTAGCGACAGTGCAGTAGTCGGTAATACCACCGAAGTTGAAGTGGTCAACCTTGTTGTAGCCCTTATCCTTTTCATTGTACTTCAGAGTAGCACCACCAGAAGTTGCAGACTCATAACCGAAGAAGTGTGCCTGATTTGCAGCAATAGCCCAGCCGTCATTAAAGCCATCGCTTGTTCTGCCACCTACTTGATACTGAAGGTTACCTGTAGCCCACTTGATGCCTGCTACCTCAACATACTTAGGACCTTCAACAACAGACTCGTTCTCGCCCTTTACACCAGACATATTTACTTTCAAGGCGGTAATATTGCCAGAAGTGAATGAAAGTGCAGATGAAAGAGTACCCTGCTTAATGTATGTATCCTTCTCGGTAGTAATAGTTACGGTATAGTCGCTACCCGCAGCAAGGGTTGCTGGCCATACATTCATATAGTATGTAAAGTCGCCGGTCTGAGCCTCAGGAAGGGTTACGGTTACACCCTTAATGCTCGTCTCAACTGTAGCCTGAGTGAGTGGGTCGTTGCCAGCAGCAATATCAGAAACCATCATCTTGGTACGCTTACCAGCGATATCCTCACTACAAGAGAATGTTACGCTTACAACTTTGTCATCTGCTGCAAGAGCCAAGTTCTTTACAGTTACCTCGCCGATAGCAGTTACGCGCTGAAGCTCAAATGTAAGACCCGTTGTTGGCTGTGCCGCAACAACAACACCCTTAGAGATAAGCAGGTCGGTTGCACTATCAAAGGTGTTCATAGCCAGAGGAGCCTGAGTTGCAGGGAGTGTAAATGCCATAAATAAACCCTCACCTTGCATAGATGCATCATTGTGAGAAACGATGTATGTAAACTCATCTGCTGTCTGTGCTGCAAGTTCAAATTCTACGGAAGCTGTTGGTCCACCCGCTGTAAGATTTACAATTGGGTTGCTAGACCTGGTTGTTGTAGTACCGATTTTTTTAATCTCAAACAATTCAATACGGTCGCCCTCAGCCCACTCTGCGTGGAATTTACCATTCTCGTTTACAAGTACGGTGCGGGTCTGTGGAGCATCAAAAGATGCGGTAAAAGAGATTTTGTCGTTGTTGTTTACGACAATCTCATCATTTTGAACACAAGCGGTAAATGCAGCCGCTGCGATAAGGATAGTTGTGATTATCTTTTTCATAGCTCTACATTTTTACAGTTCGTTACCATATTCATCATAACCAATATCGCCGCCTGGGGTACCTAAACCATAGCCCGCATCTGAGACTGCAAAACCAGCCTCAGTTTTTACATCCATAAACCAAAGATATGGACTCTGATAACTTTTTTTCATTGTTTTAATTTATAAAAATATACTCTACACCCGCACAAAACGGGTGTAGAGCGTGGTTTGTTATTTTACTACATAAACAGGACGGATAGCATAACGCGCACCTGCCTCAAATGCCTTATTGTCGTTATCGAAAAGTTTACTACCGTAGTACTTACCGTCGGAAGTAAAGTAGATATACTCGCCATAGTACTTACCTGCATTTACACCCTCAAAGGTATAAGATGTAGCGGTACGGTAAACACCCTGAACATTACTCTTAAAGACATTCCACTCTGGGTTCTTCACAGCATCGGTAACGGTGTTATAACCACGACCTACGCAAGGGAGGAACAGACCATTTGCCATCTGCTCTGCTGTAAGAGTTACAGAGATAGATGAGTGCGATGGTTGCTCGCCTGCAGCAGGGTTGAAGAAGTAGATACCATTTACGCCGTTGTAAGATGCAATAGTAGAGGATGCCTTATTTACAAGCTGCTGTATCTCAGCAGTGGTAGGCATACGCCACTTACCGTTAGATGCCCAATAAGCGATATCGCCATACTTAGCAGCTGCAAAGTCGGTTGTAGCTGCGGTACAAGCCTGGTCGGTATACATCTTACCGGAGAAGTCAGAACCTGCAGGAAGGTTGGCAATATACTCGTCGCTGTAGCCCCAAGGGTTGGTAATACCGCCGAAGTTGAATACATCGCGGCGAGTGTAGTCGGTGTAGACGCGCTGGTCTGCACGACCCTCAACAGCACCAATTTGGTCAAAGTCAACGATGCTCTCTTGAGCAGTTGCAATGCTCCAACCTGCAGCAAAGCCATCGGTTGTAGTGCCCTCAATGTACTGGAGGTTACCTGGTGCCCAGTAGAGGCGACCAACAAGCAGAGTACCCTCAATTGGATCCATAGGAGTCTCTGGCTCTGGTTCTGGCTCTGGCTCTGGAACAACGCCACCAGACTCTGGAGCAACACCTGCCATATTTACGGTAAAGGTTGTCATATCGCCCATAGAGAATACAAGGTCAGATGCCAAAGTAGCTGTCTTGATATACTTATCTTTCTCAGTAGTAACGGTAACAGTGTATGAAGAACCGGACTTAAGGGTCTGAGGCCATACATTCATAAAGTATGTAAAGTCGCCAACCTGTGGCTCAGGAAGGTTTACAGTTACATTTTTATAAACAGGGCTTGAATCTTTGAAAGTGAGTGGATATACACCATTTCTCAAATCTTCAACCATAAAGCTGGTCATCTTACCTGAGATATTCTCCGAACAAGCGAAGTCTACCTTTGTAACCTTATCGCCTGAAGCAAGGGCAAGACCCTTGATGGTTACCTTACCGATAGCAGAAACACGGGAAATCTCAAAATTGAGAGTCTCGTCAGCTGTAGGCTGGCTCGTACGCTCAATAACCTTAGAGATGAGCATATCCGAAGAGCCATCAAAGGAGGTTATCTTTGCAGGAGACTGCTCATTGTTGAGCACCATAGCGATATATGTAGCTGCGCCATTCATAGAGTTTGTAGGTGCGCAGAGGATATACTCGTATTTTGCAGCCGCCTTAGTAGCGCAAGTTAGAGTGGCAGTCAGCGCTGGAGTATCCATCTCTACGCTACCCTCGATATATGCGCGAGAGCTTGCGTCATAAATTTCGTTAACCTTGAAAGTATCGCCAGCCTTCCAGATTGCACCATATACGCCGTTTTTCTCCATGAGCTCGGTACGGGTATCAGGCATCTGAGCTGTGATGTTGAATGTTACGGTGTCATTGACAGGGGCATTTACATCCTCTGCCTTTTGGCAAGCAAACAGAGCTGTAGCTGCCAATATTGTTGTTATAATCTTTCTCATAGTATCGAGGTTTTATAGTTCGCCATTGTAAAGATTTTCATCAATCTTACCACCAGGAGTACCCTCGCCCCAATCGCCCTCAACCGGGATAAATGAAGGCTCATATTTTGGCATCTCCGCTTTGCAGGTAATAAGACCACCGCGTGTAGCATTTACAGAACCGGCAACAAGCTCCACCTCGCCGAGCATAGTACCCTCAGCACTATAAGCGGTAGCAAGCAATGAGGTGTAGTCGCCAACAGGAATAGCGAAGTTTACCATAATGGTTGTAGCTGTGTTGTTGGAAGTGTCAATAGTAAGGGACGCTTTGCCCGCAGTTGCAGCAATACCTGTCTCCAAAGCCTCTGGGAGCAGTGCCGAAACATTACCTGATAGGTTGTTGTTAGAGCTGATAACGATACGAGAAGTTGTAGGGTTAACATTCTTGAACTCTGCAACAACATAAGCTAACAATTGCTTGAACTCAATCTCGTTAGTTTCGGTCATCTCTGCCACCATTAAAGAACACTCGCCCGAAGCACTTGGAACGATTGTTTGCGGCAGGCTCATAGAGAGCTTGTCAGCATAGAGAACAGCAGAGGTTGGATAGAAAGCATACTGACCAACGCTCTTTTCGCCAATATTAGCCTTAAAGAGGGCACGACGAGTCTCGCCGGTACCATCAAGGGTAAAGTTCTCAACAGAACCATCTTCGCACAGTACTGCGATAGCATCGTTTCTCAGCCAACGAGCCTCGCCGGTGGCTACCATAGATGCACGGGTAGATGCATTCTCAATAGAGGCAAGGAGAGTGACCTCGCCGCTCTTGTTTGTGGCGGGCTGGAACTCGGAAACGCCATCGTCTGCGTTGTCGCAACCCACTGCCAAAGCCAAAATAGGCAGGCAGAAGCACAAATACTTAAATATCTTTTTCATACTAATACCTTATATAATAAATTAATATCCAGGGTTGTTGTTCTCCAAACCGATAAGTGGGTTGGTAACCATTTCGTCATATGGGAATGGCCAGAGCTCATCTTTGTTTAATTTGAACTTGAAGGTTGTATGAACGCGGGCAGATGTGCAGTTGCCACCATTCCAATTCTTACCGTCGTATGTTACAATCCAGTCCTGGTCAATTATAGGTTTTGCATCGCAAATAACCTTACCGAAAGCAGGAGCATACTGCTCAGTATTCATAGCCTTATAAGCCACAGGGTTACCATCAGCACCCTTCCAGCGACGGATATCGAACCAACGGAAGCCCTCGCAGCAGAGCTCTACCTTACGCTCATAGCGAAGTGCAGAACGCAACTCCTCACGAGTTGTACCCTTTACAGCCGGCATATTTACACGAGCGCGTACGCGGTCAATATTAGCCTTTGCGCGTACAAGGTCGCCACCCTCCATCTCGATATTTGCCTCAGCATCAATCAAAAGAAGCTCTGCAAGGCGGATGATAGGCAAATCAAGCTCATCCTCATAGTCGTTAGTAACAACACCGTAGTACTCATCATTGCACCACTTACGCCATAGGTAACCACCAGGACCGCTTTCGCCATTAGGACCATAGTTGCTCTTGTTACCGGTAACATCATTGTTGTTTACATACTTGTTTGAAACATAGTCGTAAACAGTCTTATCTTCAGGGTTGATAGAGAACTGAACACCCATAGCACGAGCGCCAGAACGCAGACAGTAGAGGTCAAGGCGTGGGTCACGGTTAGCCCATGGGTTCTGCCAATCGTATTTTGGAGACTCAACAATAGAGAGACCATCAGTACACTGGAAGGTATCCATAAGAGCCTGAGAAGGTCCACCACCTGCTGCGCCATTAAGTACGCGAGAAGCAAATGAGTAGATACCTGAGTGGGTGTTAGATGCTGCCAAGCGATTGTATTGGATAGCCCAAATCCACTCCTTTGTAGTTAGCTCAGCCTCTAAACCGAAGAGTGGGCGTGGGTTAGGCTCGCCATCTGCGTGGGTTGCGTAGTAGGTGCAATCCAGCGGAGTGAGTTCATAAACACCAACAGCAAGGTCGAGAGCTGTCTTAGCATACTTTGCAGCCTCCTCAAAGCGACCCCACTCAAGGCAGATACGAGCTTTAAGAGCATAAGCGCCTACACGACCCAAGCGGCAAGTACCCCACTGAGCCGAATCCCAAGCGATAGGGAGGTGGTTGAGCAACTCGTCATCCATATCCTTAAGGATGTTGTCTACGATAGTCATCTTGTCGGTACGCGGATATGCGTAGTCGTCCAAAGTCAAGCAGTGGTCAATCCACGGTACATCGCCGTAGAACTTAACCAATGTGTCATAGAAATATGCGCGAAGACAGAGCAACTCAGCCTTGATAGCGTAGTAGTCCTGGTCGGAAACAATACCACGGAGGTTGTCAATCTTATCCAATACCAAGTGAACACGACCGATACCTTTATACATACGCGCATAGTTATTTTTCACAGCTGCGTGTTCAGAGGTAATAGCAGAGTGTGTATAATCCTGCCAATTAGAAAGCACCAAACGGGTTGCTGCAATATCGGTAATGTGGTCAAACCAACGGTTTGCAGGCTCATACTGCTGAATATTGTTAGCAAGAGACTTATATGCAGCAAGAGTTCCAGCCTGAGCCTCCTCAAAACTTGCAGGGAAAGTTCCTGTAGAAGGACCATTCAGAGGCTCTCTGTCAAGCGAACAGCTGGAGAGCATAGCCGCCGACAGTAGGATTGATATAATGTACTTTTTCATAGTCGCAAAATGTTTTAGAATTTAATCTCTGCACCAAATGTATATGTACTGCAAAGTGGATAGTTGCTACCAATCTCACCGGTTGTAGCACCCTGTGAACCACTTTGGTAAGCAGTCTCTGGGTCATAACCGTTATAGTAGTTAGAGATTGTAAAGAGGTTGGTTGCGTTTGCATATACCATAAGACCCTTAATCTTCATAGCCTTGAGTATCTTCTTAGGGAAGGTGTAGCTGAGCTGAAGGTTCTTAAGACGGCAGTAAGATGCATCTGCCATCCAGAAAGTTGAAGCCTTGCGGTTCAAGTCGCTGGTTGCAGAGAGGCGTGGATACTTAGCATCAGGATTTTCTGGAGTCCAGTTGTCAAGGTGGCTCTTTTGGAAGTTGTTACCACGCACGCAAGGCTGGGTAAATACACCACTGATGTAGGCGTTAGCCTTACCTACACCCTGGAACTGTGCGCTAAGGTTGATGCCCTTCCAACCGATGTTGAGGGTAAGACCGTAAGTGTAACGAGGAATGAGTGAACCGACAATCTGCTTATCGTTCTCGTCAATCTTTTCATCACCATTGAAGTCCTCATAAATCAAATCACCCGGTTTAGTTACCTGACCGAACTGAGGGCAGTTTGCGTTTACCCAATCTGCCTGCTCCTGAGTCTGCACAGTACCTAAGTGCTTGAGCAAGAAGAGTGAGTTGATAGAAGAGCCCTCCTGGTTGCGGATAACGCCGCTGGTGCCATAGGTACCCTTCATATCCATAATCTGGTTCATAACATCCGACAAGTTAGCCTGCACACCAAAAGACCAATCGCCCCAAGTGTTGTTGTAACCCAAAGCCAACTCCCAACCGTTGTTCATCACTTTACCTGCATTCTGGTAAGGTGCGCCAAGACCGATGGTTGATGGAATATCGAGCTTCATAAGGATGTTGTTAGTCATCTTGTGATAAACATCGGCAGTGATGGTAAACTTCTCCCAAAGGGTTACATCGATACCGATATCTGCCATATGAGTTGTCTCCCAAGTGATATTAGGGTTAGCAAGGTCGTTCTGAGCAACGATAGGGTGGATTTTGTCCGATGCAGCGATAGAGCTGATTGTAAGCATCTGTGCTGTAGGGTAGTAGCCACCGATATTTTGGTTACCCAGGGTACCATAAGATGCACGAACCTTGAACTCGGTAATAACCTCGCGGGTCTTATCCATAAATGCCTCCTCACTCAGACGCCAAGCTGCCGAGAATGAAGGGAACAGACCCCAACGGTTCTTCTTTACAAAGCGAGATGAACCATCGTAGCGAAGGTTAGCCTCCAATAGGTAACGGTTGTCGTAGTTGAAGTTGATACGACCGGAGAACGAAGCCAAAGCCAGCTGATTGCGACCACCGCTGTTGTCCTTAAACTCATTCTTACCACCAGCATCGATAACATCATACTGTGGATAAGCGAAGTCCTGACGATATGCACCCAAAGATGCGCCCTCATAGTTCTCGTAAGAGATACCTACCAGACCCTTGAGGTGGTGCTTGCCGAAACTGTGTGCTAAGGTAATCATACCGTGGTAGTAGCCGTTGTATGCAGTTGAGATGCTCTCTTCGAGGTAGTTATACTCAACATTTGAAGTTGCAGAAATAGAACCGTAAGGGTCGGTGTGGTACTCCACACGATCCATAAATTGATGGTTCTTAGTAGCTGCGAACTGCGGAGCAACTTTAGCCTCCAAAGTCAGCCACTTGAACGGTTTGTACTCCAAAGTAGCAGCCATCTTGAGGTTGAGCTTCTGATAGAGACGGTTACCACCAACGCCTAACTCAATCATAGGCAGTGGGTTAACAGTACCACCGGTAAAGCCTGCGTAGCTACCATCTGACCACTGTGCAAGCAACAGTGGATCCTTAGAGTTCATGAAAGAGAATATACCACCCTGATAAGGGTTCATATCACGACGAGAGTATGTTCCAGAAACATCGAGGCTTAGGTTGAGCTTCTTGTGCAACTGAACATCGAGATTGTCACGCAAGTTATAGCGTGTGAAAGCTGCATTTTTGATAATACCGTTCTGGTCTACATATCCGAAAGATGCAATATTGCGAATACGCTCAGTGCCGGCACTCATAGTAACGATATGGCTATGAGTAAAGCCGCTACCGGTCATCAGACGCTTCTGCCAATCAATGATTGGGAATGCATCTGGGTCAAGGAAGTTGTTCTGGCGATAAGTGGCGATGTACTCGTCGGTGTAGATTGTAGGTGTGCCATCGTTTGCAGCAACCTGAGCAGATAGACGCATATAGTCCTCAGGACCTACAACATCTGGATATACTACAGGAGACTGCCATCCAACATAACCGCGATAGGTTACGCTGAAGCGCTCCTTACCAGCACGCTTTGTGGTAATAAGGATAACACCATTTGCAGCACGCGAACCGTAGATAGAAGCTGAAGCTGCATCCTTAAGTACTGTGATTTGGTCAATTTGAGATGCGTCTACTGAGTTCATATCGCCCTCAACACCATCAATGAGGATAAGTGGAGAGCAGTCTGAACCGCCGAATGAGCCGATACCACGAATTTGAATATTACCAGTATCAGCACCTGGAGCACCACCTGCGGTGGTTACAGTAACACCCGGAGCAATACCCTGCAAAGCAGTGGAGAGCTGGGTAATAGGACGAGAAGAGAACTCCTCGGTGGATACAGAAGATACCGAACCTGTAAGGTTGACCTTCTTCTCCGAGCCGTAGCCGATGATGACAATCTCTTCAACTTGACGGCTGTCCACCTCAAGTTGCACAGCATAGACTGTCTTTTGAGCCGTAATGTTAACCACTTTTGATTGATATCCGATGAAGGATATCTCAAGGGATTGACCAGGCTCTGCGGTAATAGCAAAACTACCAGATAGGTCGGTGGTTGTTCCCCCCCCCAGAATTTTTGAGCCGCTCATAACCACAACAGAAGCGCCAAATAGAGGACTACCGTTTTCATCTACAACAGTACCCTTTACCGACTGCTTTTGTGCTAAGGCGGTCAAACTGAAACAACAAGCAAGCATCACTAATAGCAATCTTGCTGAAAGGTGTAGCAGTTTTTTCATAGAACTTGATTTTTTAGGTTTACATATATGGTTTAATTTAATGTGTTTTAGATGTTTTAGTACCTTTGGTACAAAACAGTGGTAGAAATATTCTCTGTATAGTATGCCAAATTTGCCATTTGCACCAATAATGGCTCTCTCTATTTTTAGGTTTTTAGGTGGCAGAAAGTGTGGTGCCAAGCCCGTCTAAAATTACGATTTTGCCTCGAAAAAAATAGAACAAACTTACACTATCTGCACAATACATCAGTCAAAGATAATAATCTTTTTTCAAAAAAACAAGATTACCCCCCCCTATATTTTTTGGATATACCCAAATTTTATGTGAAATTTATTATTTTGACAGAAAAAAGGGTCCTAATAGATACTATTAGAACCCTCTGTTGATGATGTATATGGAGAATATTATTTTGTCGGAGTTTTGCTAAAGATAGACTTCAAACGAGCAGTATCATACTTAGTACGACGGTCATAGTAATAGAGACCATTCTCCTCCTGCTCAACATCGGTAAGCTGTGTATAACAGTATCCCCAAACATGGTTACTTAGTGCAAGCAGGGCATCAACTTGACCCTCCAGGCGCTTATAAAAGTCCTCCTTAGTGACTGCGGAGTTGCCGTAGCCCCATGAGGTCTTACGCTCGCCAACACTCTTAATATCCTTTGTAGGAGAGGCTTCAAGACACTTTATGCCGCCAAACTCGTCAATAAGATATGGCTTACCTCCGGTGTAGGTCTCTTGAACAAGTTCATATTTGTTAAATCTATCGCCCACACCTGCGTTTGCGCTATGGTGGCGCTCAGGCTTTACTCTGGATTGATTATGATGGAAAGCTCCGGTTTGAGGGTTATAAATCTTCTCAGATAATTTTGCCGGGTCTTGCGAATAGTTGTGCATACAGCACAGGTCGTAGTCCTTTGTCAGAACTCCACCACTTATGGAGTTTACAGGGCGTGTTGGGTCTACGGCGTGAGTCAATCTATAAACATCCTCCACAAAACGAGGATACTGAACATTGTCTGGGAACCAGCACTCATTGAATGGAGTCCAAATAACGATTGCCGGATGGTTACGGTCGCGCAGCAAGATGCTCTCCCACTCAGGGATAAAGTTGCGGGCAGCCAACGGCGAGGACTCTGCCATACCCCAGCTTGGATATTCGCCCCAAACGAGGTAACCGAGTTTGTCTGCCCAATAGAGGAAACGCTCCTCAAAGACCTTTTGGTGTAGGCGGGCGCCATTGAAACCAACCTCCATAGAGAGCTCTATATCGCGGCGCAGAGCTTCGTCACTCGGTGCGGTCCACAAGCCGTCAGGATAGTAGCCCTGGTCGAGAACAAGGCGCTGATAGTATGGCTGGTTGTTAAGGTATATTTTGTTGCCGTCGATATGTATTTTACGCATACCCAAATATGAGCAGATGTGGTCGAGCTCTTTGCCATCCTTGTCGCGGATAATATACTCTACATCATAGAGTTTTGGGTTCTCAGGCGACCATGTTTGGTATTTCTTGATAGGTATAACAATAGGCATACCCTCAACCTGAGTCTGTGTCTTGCCGGCAATAACCTTATTACCATCCTTGATGTTGATAGTCAAGGTGTTTGATGCCGAGGTGTTGTAGTAGCGAGGGGTAATGACTACATGGTGCTGGTCGATGTCGGTAATAACCTGAACATAGTCGAGCGAGTAGTCATTTGTTGCCTCCATCCACACTGTCTGCCAGATGCCGGTTGTGCGGGTATATACGCAACCGTATGAGTCGTGACGCAGAGACTGTTTGCCTGCACCCTGGGTCTTGCTGCGTAGGTCACTATTGACGCGAACAACGAGATTGTGGCTCTTGCCATCAGATAGATACTTTGTAACATCGAATGCAAAAGGAGAGGAGCCACCAAAGTGACGACCTATGAAGTTGCCGTCAACATAGACCTCAGACTCATAGTAAACGGCGCCAAAATGGAGCATAATCTTTTTGTCACTCCACGCAGCTGGAGCCTGAATTTGGCGATGATACCATATTCCGGTAATAAACTCTTTGTGCTCCACACCTGAGAGTTTACTCTCCGGACAGAACGGGACGATAATCTTGTCAGCAAAACCAACGCTCTTGTGCAATTCGCGTTCAAGACCTGTATCTACAAGGTCAAGCTCGTAGGTCCACTCTCCATTGAGATTTACCCATTGACTACGCTCAAATTGTGGGCGAGGATATTCTGCACGAGGTTGTGTCGCCATAACCGTTGCACAAAATAGTGACAACATTACTAAAAGAAAGGTTCTTTTCATAGGTTGATAGTTTACTTTTGGATTTCGTGTTACAAATGTACTAAATTTTAGCATAAAACAAAAAGGTTGACCGGAGTTTAGTCAACCTTCTTGTAAAAAACACTCTGATAAAATGGTATCTAAAAGTAACAACTCCGGGTCGTTGCAAAAGATATGTTCCATCATCAGTTGTTCATCACTCAGTGTGCATAATGGGTCTATTTGCTTCATAGGCGGTGTTATTTTGGTGTGCAATCACTTAGATAACGCGCCTACCTGTTAGAATATTGTTAACTGAGTGCTAAATTTTTCTCTTTAATCATTCTGCGCAGGTTTATAAGGGCATAGCGCATACGCCCCAATGCGGTGTTGATACTTACGCCGGTCTGTTCAGCAATCTCCTTGAATGAGAGGTCGGAGTAGTAGCGCATCATAACAACCTCCTTCTGCTCTTCGGGCAACAACTCCACTAAAGCGCGGATACTTGCATCGGTCTGCTCGGAGATAATCATATCTTCGACATTCTTCTCTGCATATCGCATAGTTCCTAAGACATTATAGCCTGCGCTTGATTCGCTGACAGAGTTGTTGTGTTTCTGTGCGCGGAAGTAGTCTAAGGCGCGATTGTGAGCAATGCGTAGTACCCAAGAGGCAAACTTGCCGTTGTCAACATAGCGACCCTCGTCAATAACCTGGATAGCCTTGATAAAGGTCTCTTGTGCTATATCGTCAGCTACATCGTTATCTTTGACCATCATACGAAGATAGTCGCGGACACGACGGTTGTATTTATCAATCAGAGTGGAAATTGCACTCTTATCGCCTTGCAGATAATTACCAAGCAACTCGCGGTCGCTTACAATCTGTGCATTCATATTCTTCTCCTTTCTTAAATAAAAAGTGTTCAGAGTAGAATTTCTTCTATAGGCAATAAGTGTTTTAAGAGTTAAACTTCAGTTGTTTGTATTGCAAAGGTATAACACAAATTTGATATTTCCAAACATTCAAAAAGTGTCCAAACTATGCAAGACGGTCTAATTTTTAACAAATATCGTGCCCAAAAGTGTCCAGGAGGGCAAAAATTCTATAATTCCTGTGCCGTATCTTTTACGGTGAAACGACCATAACAAACGGTGAAATGACACACTTTTTTTGCAATCAGCGGTGTAAAGTTTGCTTTACATCCACTTTTACAGATTATGCACAGCGTTAAAATCGGCAATAACCTCCTCCTGTGATGTGGCATCAATACCGTAGCCAATGCTCATTGAGCTATTGGTATCGGCTTCTCTATCGGCATCGGTTATGCGGCTAAGGGAGTTTTGAGCCTCGGAGCCTGCGGCGATAGCTTCAACAATATCTTCCGGTTCAGCCACACGACCCAACTGTTGTGAGAGAACAGATACTGCCCAGCTATAGGCAAAGTTATCATACTGTTTATGGTGCTCCTGAAGGGCTGCGCCGATATCGGCGATAGATGAGCAGCTGCTTAGTACCTTCTCCAACCACTCGCCAGAGACATACTGTCCGGCAAGGTCTACCCACCTATCTGTACTTGAGCTGAGCGCAAACATATCGGCTTTTCCGACACTGAGCATTGCGCCGAGCGAGGCTGTAAGGTAGCTTTTGTAGAGAGAGATACTTCGTTGAGCGACAGCGCGTTTGATGGTTGTATTGTTATAGTGCCACTCTGCATCAGCGCCATAGCGTTCAGAGAGGGCTTGTAAGATATCCAAAGCCTTGATGACCTTCCCTGCTAAGTAGGGGTTGTAGGGGTTATATGATATTATATCGCGGCAAACTGTTCGCTTATCGCGCTGTTGCCACTTTTTAATATCGCGCACTGTGCCGTAGCTACGAAGGGCAAAAGCTGGCAGCAGGGTGGAGGTGCCATTGCTCTCTATAAGGTAGCTAAATGGCATATCTGAGGTGTCGTGGTGCTTAGAGTGTCGACCCAAAACAACAGTAAACTCTCCCTCGGCGGCAGGCGACATAACATAGCCGTTGCTACCGAACTTACAGCCACGACGGTGTACCGCTTGGTGTATAGCTCCACTCTTAAAAAGGTGGTTGCTCTGATTTGTGCCACTACCGGCGTTAAAGAAGGAGAATATACCGGCAATGAGGAGTGATGACTTATGGTGCGAGACGGTATATGGTCCTGCGAAGATAGAGCAAGCCTCGCCATTTTCAAGGTGGCTATTGGCAAAGAGAAGAGAGTCTACAGCAGTAAAACCCTTTGAGACAATGACATTCTCGCCTACAAAGCACCGCTCGACTATTGCTCCAAAATCGATTACAGCGCCCTGAGCGGCGATAAAATCTACCGCCTTGACATCTATACCTACATATGAGCCCTCCAACAATGTGGCATTTTCAATTAGTGATGCGCCACAGATTGTAACGCCGTCTGCCATATTGACTTCGCGGATAAAACGCGCGCCGACGATAGAGCAATTTGCGCCGATAGTTCCAATATCTTTATGCATAAAGGCGGCGTAGTGCTTAGCCAAATCTTTTGAAGCTTCGACAATATTGGAGCGATGACGATACATGGCAACAATATAGGCGCCCTGAGCAGTAAGGTCGTTGTATATAGTCACGCTACGACCTCCATTCTCGTTTACAGCAGCCACTGATACGCCATTACCGAAACTGGAGCGATGACGACACTCTAATCGTGTAGTATCGGATATGGTCGAGTGATGTCCGATATGGTAGTTGCAGAGGGTTGAGTTTGTAATAGTTACCCCCTCTTCAATCTCCACGCGACCAGCAAAATGGCTGTTCCGAATGGTTGTAGGGTCAAAATTCTGCTCCACAACAACATTGTGCCAATCTTCGGCACTATTCCCGGCAGCAACAAGGGCTGCAATCTCTCTCTGTGTAAGTTCTCTCATTAAAAACCTCCTCTCTTAAGAAGCGCTTCGGCATCTTTTACCGTGTCGACCAACCAGCGGTGCAACACCTTTATCTGCTCCGGCTCGCTCATACGCCAATTATCAACCTCATGGCGCATACGCTCGGAGAGCATGTATACTATAATGGCGGCACAGGCAGAGACATTAAGGCTCTCAACCATACCACACATAGGTATTCTCAAAAATTCATCGGCGGCAGCCATAACCTCGTCCGAGATACCGGTCTTCTCGGTCCCCATGACGATAGCAAACTTACCCTTAGTGACATCAAAAGTTTCGGGGGTACAACTCTCCCGATGTGGCGATGTGGCGACAATACGATACCCCTCAGCCTTAAGGTGCTGTAGTGCTTGAGCGGTAGAGGGGTGGTCGACAATATCTATCCATTTGTCCGTGCCACGAACAATGTTGAGGTTGGGGTTGAACTTGCAAAGGGTCTGCACAGTATGCAGGCTCTGTACTCCAAAAGCTTCACAATGGCGCACTAAAGCGCTGGCATTTTGAGGGTGAAACATATTCTCGGCAAGCAGAGTCATATATTTTGTGCGGTTCTCCGCGGCGCGACTAAGGGTTGAAAAGCGCTCGGCAAGGATAAACTGCGACAGATACTCTATCTGCTCTTTGCACTGTTCGGTGGTAAGTCTATTTTCGGTACTTGTCATCGTCATCAAGAATTTTTAGATAACTCTCATATCGGCTGAAGGCAATAGTCCCCTCCTTGACAGCCTCTATTACAGCACAGCCGGGTTCGTGAGTGTGGGTACAGTTGTAGAAGCGACATTCGCCCGCGGTGGCAATCATCTCCGGAAAGTAGTGCCATAGCTCCTTGTCGTCAATCTCTATAAGACCAAAACCCTTTATTCCCGGAGTGTCAATGATGTAACCGCTGTTACCTATAGGATACATTGTTGAGAAGGTGGTGGTGTGCTTGCCTTTATGGAAGCTCTCCGAAATCTCGCCTGTGCGTATGTTGATGGTGGGATTAATTTTACCTACTAAGGTCGATTTTCCTACGCCTGAATTACCCGATATAAGGGTAACATTGCCCTCCAACAACTCCTTTACGCGCTCCAAACCAATACCTTCTGTTGCTGAAATATCTACGACCTCATATCCGGCACTTTGATATATTTGATGGAACTGCTCAACAGCCTCTTCCATATCGGTAAGCAGATCTATCTTTGCAAGAAGAATGGTTGCTGGCACCTTATATGCTTCACAAGTGACTAAGAAACGGTCTATAAACTCAAGTGCCGTAACCGGCTCTATGAGGGTTACGACAATCATTGCGCGGTCAATATTTGCCGCTATAATATGAGACTCCTTTGAGAGGTTGGAGGCTCGGCGGATAATATAGTTACGACGCGGGACAATATCACAAATAACCCACTCGCCATTGTTGTCACACTGACAACGAACAATATCTCCCACAACGACAGGAGAGGTGGAGCGCACCCCCTTGAGTCTCAACTTGCCGCGAATACGGCAATTGAGCCTCTGGTTATCACTCAACACCTCGTACCAACTACCTGTGGCTCTGATAACAATGCCTTCGGTCATCTATTTACCTCCTCTGTAAAGGTGTTAAACAGCTCCAAAGCTTGACCGGCAAGTCTAGATATAGGCTTAAAAGTCTTTGACCGAGCAAAGAGTTCGGTGTCAATCAGATTTGTCTGCTTATTCAACTGCTCTAATGAGACATAGACTACGCTAAGAATAAGAGCAAACTTGAGTACCGAGAAGGCAATACCCAGCAATGTGTTAAGAGCTCCAAGACCTATAGCTGAGAATAGTGCAGAGGCAGCTTTAGCAATAAGCGAGGCGGCGATAACAGCCACTATAAAGGTTATAATAAAGCCCACAACCTTAGAGTATGCAGGATCTATGTTGAGCATCTGACCCACACTCTCTCCAAAAGCGATAGATAGCGCGATGCCGATAACAATGCCGATAAGTGAGCAAGCCTGCACAATAAAGCCGTTGCGCCAACCGAAGTATACACCAAGACCTAAAACGATAATTGTAACAATGTCAAAAATGTTCATAATAAACCTCCCTAAAACAATTTAACGCACGAAGTTAGTATTTTTTTTAACAATTTCCTACCTTTGTAGCAAATTCACATAAATATGAGAGCATTTCTGACAATTTTTATTACTCTTTTTGCCTCAATTTTCTCACTTTCGGCAAGAGAGGTATACATACTTAACAACTCATGGCACTTCTTTTTTAAGGAGGAGAATACCAGCGATAACGCCCGTTTTATCCGCTTGCCTCACACCTGGAATGGGGACGCACTCTCCGAGAATGGTACCTTGAGGCTAACCACGGCAAACTATCGTCGCCAACTCTTTGTGCCGCAGCAGTGGCAGGGCAAAAGGTTGTTTTTGCGCTTCAATGGCGTGATGAGTGTTGCTGATGTCTTTGTCAATGGTAGTTATGTGGGCGGTCATAAGGGAGGATATACAGCTTTTGCTCTTGAGATTACCGATGTGGTAAATTATGGTGCCGAAAATAGGTTGTTAGTGGAGGTAAGTAATAGCTACCGTAGTGATGTGTTGCCAACTTCTACCGAGCAAAATCTTTATGGCGGCATCTACCGTGATGTGGAGTTGATTGTTACCGAAAAGACAACAGTATCTCCACTCTATTATGGTACCGATGGCGTTATTGTAAACACTTCAAAGGTGTCAGTAGATGCTGTTGAGGGCAACATAGGTATATCGCTGATGGGTAAGAAGGATACTCAGTGCACGGTGACTCTTGATATAGTTTCGCCCGATGGATATGTGGCTACAACAAAGAGCATAAAGGCTAAGATTGACGGTAAACTGCTTAAGGTACCTTTTGTTGTCGGCAACCCTGAACTTTGGACACTCCAGCGCCCAAATATGTATCGTGTAGATGTTATTGTGGGTGGCGATACGGTGTCGGTAAATACCGGTTTTAGAGATATCAAGGTTACACCGGAGCGGTTGTTGACCATAAATGGTAAGCGCACGATGGTTCGTGGAGTTAACCTCTGTCATGACAATGGACATCGCGGTAATGCGTTGACAGAGCAGAACTACAAGCAGGACTTTGAGACTATATGTAGCGTAGGAGCCAACTCAATACGCTCGGTAGGAGGTCCTCACGCGCAGGTATTATATGATATGTGTGACCAAAACGGCACTCTTGTGTGGATAGATGCTCCACTTACCCAATCTCCGTTCTTGAGCGATATAGCCTACTACTCAACTACCGCTTTTGAGGAGAATGGTAAGGAGCAGCTTACAGAGATAGTGCTGCAGAATATCCACCACCCTTCGGTTGTTATGTGGGGCATTTTTTCGCACCTTAGAGGGCGCTCTCCACAACTTATGGAGTACATTCGTTCGCTCAATACACTTGCTAAAAGTTTAGATGTATCGCGACCAACAGTGGCTTGCAGCGACCAAGATGGAGATATTAATTTTATTACTGACCTTATTGTTTGGCAGCAATCTGTGGGTTGGGATAGAGGTTCTGTCTCCGATTTGGATATCTGGCAAAAGGCGCTACGGACAAATTGGAGCCACCTCTGTCAGGCTGTATGTTATGGCGAGGGTGGTACCAGGGGCAACCATAGCGATATGGGTAGTCGCTCGGTAATGGTTAGCCAACATATCATACCTGAAAGTTATCAAACCCGCTTCCATGAGGGATATGCTAACCATATAGACGAGCAGCTATTTTGGGGCGTGTGGATTAACAGTATGTTTGATTTTGGTGCTGTGCGTCGTGGTGGCGGAGTGCGCAATTCGGGATTGGTGGACTTTGAGCACGACTATCGCAAAGATGCATACTATCTCTATAAGACACTATGGAACAAACGCTCGCCAACACTCCATATTGTAGGTAAAAACCGTGAGGTCAGAAATCGCAACCGTCAGGTTATTAAACTTTATTGCTCACAAGGTGTGCCTAAGTTGACAATCAATGGAGATACTGTTGCCCTGCATAATCGCGCTCAAGGTATATTTGTAACAGACTCTATTACAATGAGTGGTTTTAATACCGTTGTAGCTACCACGGACAATTTGCGCGATTCGACAACTTTTACCATTGGAAACTATCTGTTGCGTAAGTAGAGTTGAGCCGATGGGAATAAAATTTTACCCGTAGGATTGTAATATTTCCATCAAAATGTTATCTTTGTAAAAAAAGAACCGAAAAATTATGGCAGTATTCAAAGTTGAAGGCGGACGCAGACTCTCTGGCGAGATTACTCCGCAGGGCGCAAAAAATGAGGCATTGCAGATTTTGTGTGCAGTGCTCCTTACCTCAGAAGAGGTTGTTATAGACAATGTTCCTCAAATTATCGATGTTGCACAACTTATAGACCTGCTTGCCGCATTGGGTGTTGAGGTCAACCGACTCAGCGAGGAGTGCTACTCCTTCCGCGCAGCAAATATCAATTTGGACTATGTCCATAGTGAGGAGTATCTGCGCCGTTGCTCTCGCCTGCGAGGTTCGGTAATGCTGTTGGGTCCTATGTTGGGTCGTTTTGGTATTGGTTATATGCCAAAGCCTGGTGGCGATAAGATTGGTCGTCGTCGTTTAGATACTCACTTCCTCGGTTTTCAAAAGTTAGGAGCTGAGTTTGACTACGATAGCGACGAGAGCCTCTTTGCGGTCAAGGCAAAGGAACTCAAGGGGTGCTATATGCTGCTTGATGAAGCATCAGTAACCGGTACGGCAAATATCATTATGGCAGCAGTGTTGGCAAAAGGAAAGACTACTATCTACAATGCCGCCTGTGAACCATATATTCAGCAGTTGTGTAAAATGCTATGCCGCATGGGAGCCAAAATATCAGGCATCGGTTCAAACCTGTTAGAGATTGAGGGTGTGGAGAGCTTAGGAGGTACCTCGCATCGTATGTTGCCAGATATGATTGAGGTTGGCTCATTTATCGGTATGGCAGCAATGAACCGCTCCGAGATAACTATCAAAAATGTATGCTATGACGAGTTGGGAATTATTCCGCAGCAGTTTGCTCGTTTGGGTATCGCTATTGAGCGTTGTGGCGATGATATCTTTATTCCTCAGCAGGACCATTACTGCGTGGAGAGTTTTATCGACGGCTCAATAATGACCTTTGCAGACGCTCCGTGGCCGGGACTTACTCCAGACTTGCTTTCGATATTCCTTGTTGTCGCAACGCAGGCAAAAGGCACTACGCTGATACATCAGAAGATGTTTGAGTCGCGTCTATTCTTTGTCGACAAACTTATAGATATGGGTGCGCAGATTGTCTTGTGCGACCCGCATCGCGCCGTAGTTATAGGTCACGACCACAATGTATCATTGCGTCCTGCTCGCCTCTCTTCTCCGGATATTCGTGCCGGCGTTGCATTACTTATTGCAGCAATGAGTGCTGAGGGAGTGAGCACAATTCAGAATATTGATCAGATAGACCGCGGATATCACAATATTGAG
>JAZNTY010000228.1:0-4732 GCA_045592005.1 Alistipes sp.
GGTCTTGAGATGTCACAGAACTCTATGCGCATAAAGTGGACAGCCGAGGAGGTGGATGAGAAGCTACACTCTATTATGCAGAACATTCACGAGGTTTGCACCAAGTACGGCAAAGAGGAGGATGGATATATCAACTATGTAAAGGGCGCCAATATCGGAGGCTTTATGAAGGTTGCCGAGGCGATGATTGCACAGGGTTGCGTATAGTCGTTATACCTATTTTATATACAACAGCAAATATCTTATAGGGAGGTCACTGAAAAAGTTTTTTTCAGTGACTTCGTTATTCTATGATATTTATTTTTACACAATATAGTATTTCACATTAGAATATGCTATATTTGCATAGAAAAGTCTATATTTTACTATGAAACAAATCTTAACAATCATCTCTACCATACTATTAACTACATCTGTTGTCTTCGCTCAGGAAGCAGATAAGAGAGTTGGAAAGCTTCTCAATACAAGCAATTGGTTTGAACTTGAAAGAGTCTATCCCACTGTTGCTACTGATATACAAACACCAATGCTCAAGCAGATGGCAGAGGTTATGCTTGCATCCAACTTCAACCGCCCGGCAGAGCTACGAGAGAAACTTCAGAGACTTATTGCCGAGTATCAGGCTGAACTTGGCTTTGAGAATGTCTGCAACATGACAGTAATGGGAGCTATGATTGAAGGATATGAGGGTAATTATGCAGTAGCAGCTGATATGGTAAAGGCTATTGCTGACGCCGTTAAGTCCGCAAACGGTTCATTGGAGGGTACTGGATTGTCAGAACTTCTCGCATACTATGAAGCTGTCCGTGAATATCCAGCTCCAATTCTTGAGAGACCTGCGGAAGATGTCAATATTACACTAACAGAGAAATCGGGATTAATGTGGATTCCAGTAGTAGTCAATGGCAAGAGATATGATTTTATTCTTGATACTGGTGCTTCATTTACAATGATATCCCAAGACTTGGCGAAAGATATGGGCGCACAGATTATCAGCAATCCTGTATTTGTTGGTGGTGGCGAATCAACTGGTGGATATGGACAGAGAGCCTTCATTGAGAATATGAATGTAGGTCCTATATCACTCAAGAATATCATTGGATTTGTTAGTGATAATCCTTCCGATGATGACCCTCTCAAAGTAGATGCTGTTCTCGGTATGGACTTCATCAAAAGAGCTGGAGAGATTCAGATTGACCTATCTACAATGGCTCTGACTATTCCAGCGCAGAAAACTCTTCCGCGCTATGGAAGGAATATTATTCTTGAGGTTAATATTCCAGTTGTTGAAGCCTCTGATGCCAATGGAAACAGATATACATTCATACTTGACACTGGAGCCAGTGGAGACAATCTATCGGATTTTTGGTTTAGCAAGAACACAGAAATGACAGCGACACTTCCTGTAGAGACTCTGCGCACATGGGGACATGGTGGCACAGTTCAGAATCAGATTGTAAAGGTTCCTGAATACAAATTGACAATCGGCAACGCTTCTGCTAACTTCAAAGAAATCCCAGCGACGGTCCC
The DNA here is from genome assembly GCA_045592005.1 of Alistipes sp. GTDB lineage: Bacteria > Bacteroidota > Bacteroidia > Bacteroidales > Rikenellaceae > Alistipes. The sequence goes on from JAZNTY010000228.1 coordinate 1,531, forward strand.
TGCAAATGGCACAGTATCTTCATCACGCGATGGGCGCCTTGGTATGGGTCTGTTGAAGCAGTTCAAGAAGGTTATCTTCAACTTTGAAGATATGTTTGTAGCGTTTGAGTAGTTTGCTTTTTTGTTCAAAATTTAATATATTTGCATAACCCAAAAAAATGCAATATGAAAAAGACCATTCTACTACTTACTACTATGGCTATGCTATGTATCACATGTAGCAATAGCAATGAAAAGGATTTTCAGCCAAGCAAAACCAACACAAAACCTAAAGTAGGCAAGACCCTTCCTGCGTGGAGTGAGGGTTATCTTGATATACATTTTATAAACACCGGTCGCGGAGAGTGCTGTTTCTACATTCTTCCAGACGGAACAACTCTACTTGTAGATGCAGGAGAACTTGCACGCGATGCGGGTGCCCCATTAGCTCAAAAACCGTCCGATAACATTCGACCATATATAACCTACGCCAAATATATAAAGCACTTTATGCCAATGGGTAAGCAGTCGATTGACTACTGCGCACCTTCACACCTGCATATTGACCATATTGGCGAAGCGGATGTAGTCACAGAGACCTCTCCAGTAGGATATCGCAAGGCAGGACTGTTGGCGCTCTATGACGAGGTGCCGTACAACCATATATTAGATAGGTTATATCCGACCTATGCCGAGGATGATGTTACACCACCTCTGAGCGGTGCGCTATCTGAAGATTGGGCAACTTTTGTCACTTGGGGTGTGAAAGAGGGTAAGTTTACCGCTGAGCGATTTACACCTGGCAAAGAGCAGATTGTTCTACTACACAACGCAGAGCAGTACAGTGACTTTACTCTACTCAACATCTGCGCCAATGGCTTTGTGGTCTCTAAAAATAGCGATGGTAGCGTAGGTATTACCGGCAAGAAAGCAAGTAGCGGCGGAAACCCAGCCTCTTGCGGATTTCATATCACATACGGCAAGTTTGACTATATTGCCTGCGGAGACCTCACAAGTTCTGCGCAAAATTTAGTCGCCTTCTACTTCCGCGACTTTATTGGCAATGGTAATCTTGATGCCTTTAAGTGTCATCACCATTTAGCATCCAACTCATGGGGTTCTCAGATGCAAAAATGCAACTTTGATCCGCGCGTAGCCATAGGTCACTGTTTCTCATCCGTCAAACCATATGCCGAGAAACTAACAGCGATACTGCCAATTATAGATGATTTCTTCGCAACAAACATTCATCCAGAAATTGCTGCCGCAAATAGAGAGTTGATAGACAAAATAGCGGGCTACAATGGACACATTGTTCTGCGCGTAGCACCAAAGGGCGAGAACTTCTGCGTCTATATGCTTGACGACAATAACTTTAATTACACCATAAAATCTATTCACGGACCGTATAAGTCCAAGTAAAGCGTTTAAGCTATATACCTCTAAACTTTGTCTTTCACCAACAGTGGAAGACATTTTTTTTGCATCATACACTACAATTTCTCAAAAGAGTGTTGTCTTTTGCAGTTATTTTTACTAATTTTGTGGTGCTGTGAGTATTATTTCCACGGCGTTACATACATCACGAAAAGTGTAAGACTATTCTCGCAGTAGAATCTGGAAAATTCATTGGAAGAGATAGGCTGACATTATTCTTGCGTCGTACCTATGGGTATCGGCGTGGGACTGTTGCTTATTTTATTCCAATGGCATTCCAGAGCCTTACTGCTAAAATAAGTTTTCGGCTCCACGCTTTTCTTTTTGTTTTCTGCCATATAGGGGTCGGGTGGCGCAAAACCAAATTAAAAATGAAAAAACTTTCAACTATTCTCGCCGTTGCTATCTTTGCAACAAGTTGCGCAATGCAGCAGACTCCACCGCCAAATGTTGAGCACGCCTACTACGAGTCTTCTGTAAGAATTCTTGAGCCAGAGCAGTCTATGCTCCTTTCGCCCGTAATGGCTGACCTTGAGGTGTCAAACTACAAAGTTATCCACACAGAGAAGGAGGCTTTTGCAGAGATTAGAATTACTGATGCCGTAATTGCAAATATGGCAGAGTTCAAAAAGATTGCCCTCTCACGCGCCGCTAAGGCTCATAATGCAGATGTGCTTGTAGGAACAATTATAGATGTTGCAACGGTCAATAAACGACTTGAGATTACCGTCTCTGGATATCCTGCATACTACCGCAACTTCCGCACAGCGACTAAAGCTGATGCAGAGCTTGTTCAGTCGGCTCTCTCTGTCAAGAATCGCGACCTGGAGTCCGATATAGTTTCATCGCCAACAAAACGATATGACCGAAAGGAGACGAAGTAGTATGAAACGATTTATAATATTAGCAGCCGCTCTGCTTTGCGCTGTTGCTGCCAACGCCCAACAGCTCAAAACCGCTCAAGGCATCACTATTGAGACATACGAGCCAAAACCTGAACCCAAGCCAAAGAAAACATTTTCGTCCATTGAACGAAACTTTGAGCAGTCGGTGGAGGTGGGGACAGCTCCTAAACCTGGTCATGGAGGGCTATTTGTAAGTGCAGAGTATATAGCCGGATATAGGTTTAATAACAATTTATTTCTTGGAGGTGGTACTGGATTGGAATGGGAAATATCGTATGTAAATTTTGCTATACCAATTTATGCAAATGCTCGACTCTATTTGCTCCCTAAAAGTCATTGGCAACCATTTATCTCATTATCATTGGGCGCTTTAGTTCCTATTACTGAAGAAGATGATGACATATGTTACGACGGCACCCAGCTTCATATTAATCCCACTATTGGTGTAAATTACCGAATCAATAGCAAATATAGTTGTTATCTAAATTTAGGCTATATGCCAAGATGGACATATTACTATGATGGACATTTTGGTTATATTAATTATGACGACCACTGCTTAACCATTCGTCTTGGTTTTACATTCTAATAGAGGCTGTTCTGCCCCGAATTTGTCGTCAGAGTGGGGCAGGTACAACGCTCGGGCTATAAAACAGCGAAGGGTAGTACTAAGCGTACGACCCTTTGCTTGTTTTATAGGTTAGCGGAAGTAGATGCCCCACTATCACGACAAATTACAGGTTGAGTTCCGCCTTAATCGCCTCCATCTTCGCATCAAGAGCTGCCTGCACCTCGTCAAACTGCTCTACAGATGGTAGGGTAGCCTTAACACCGAAGTAGAACTTAATCTTTGGCTCAGTACCTGAAGGGCGAACAGAGAC
>JAZNTY010000229.1:0-4101 GCA_045592005.1 Alistipes sp.
AAGGCATTTTTCCACTCCTCGCCCTCAGGGAAACCCATCATACTCATTGCGCCATGTGTTGAACCGTGATATGCTCGGCGCATAGATATCATCTCTGTACGAGATGTGTAACGCTTTGCCAACTTCAACGCCCCCTCAACAGCCTCTGCGCCTGAGTTGAGAAAATATACACTATTAAGTGGGTCTGGCAGCAACGAAGCTACAAGGGTAGCATACTCCACCTGCGGGCGCTCAACCATCTCGCCATAGACCATAATATGCATATACTCTTTAGCCTGGCGACAAACAGCCTTGACAACCTCTGGGTTTGAGTGCCCCACATTACTTACTGAGACTCCCGAAATAAGGTCGAAATAACGCTTACCCTCAGGAGTATAGAAAAACACACCTTCGGCACGCTCTACCGTAATAAGTTGCGGCAAAGGAGAGGTCTGTCCCACATGCTTAAGGAACTGATGACGAAGAATATCGTTTTGAGTTTTCATAAAAAAAATCTATCTTTGCAGTACAAAAATACAAAAAAACTCTTTGCATTCAACTGTGAGTGTGAAATTATGTGTTATGGGAAAGTTTTATGACAAAAGAGTTCTAATTACCGGAGGAGCTTCCGGTATTGGAAAAATTATGGGCGCAATGGCGCTGGAGAAGGGTGCGTCAGCACTTGTAATTTGGGATATCAATCAGGCAAATATTGACAGCACCGTAGCTGAACTGAGCCAAAAAGGTCATGTAGAGGCTTTTCGGGTAGATGTATCCGATGACAAGGCTGTAGAGCAAACCTACGCTCAGGTCAAGAGCAAAGTAGGAGATATCGATATTCTGATAAACTGCGCAGGTATTGTGACAAGCAACAAGACTTTCGACAACTGCACCACTGACGAGATACGCCGCACCATGAATATCAACGCTATAGCCCCTATGGTCGTTGCGTTACAGGTGCTACCAGATATGATTGCCCGTAATAGTGGTCATATCTGCAATATAGCCTCTGCCGGCGGTATGATATCCAATCCGCGAATGAGTATCTATGCTGCCAGCAAGTGGGCTGCTATCGGCTGGTCAGACTCGGTAAGAATTGAGCTCAAACAGCTCAAGAGCAAAGTACGCATAACGACTATTGCCCCTTACTATATTACCACCGGCATGTTTGATGGTGTAAAGTCACCTATTCTGCCGCTCCTCAAGCCACACTACGCCGCAAAACAGATTATCCGTGCCATAGAGAAGAACAAAGACTTCAAGGTGCTGATGCGCTGCATACCAATACCGTTCCACTTTATCCGACTTATGCAAGGTATGTTGCCAACAAGCTGGTTTGATTGGATTTTTGGTCAGGTTTTTGGTATTTATCACGCTATGGACAACTTTACAGGTAGAAAATAATGGCTATTACAAACACTCCAACCCAACAGATTGTAGAGATCGTTGCCTCTCAACGCAAATACTTCCGCAGTGGCGACACTTTGACACTCCAAAACCGTCTCACAGCTCTTAAGGCTCTTAAGGCTGCAATATTAAAGTGGGAAAAGCCCCTCGTTGATGCCCTTTGGAAGGACCTGCACAAATCTTATGAGGAGGCTTATATGACCGAGCTAAGCATTGTTTTGAGCGAAATTGACAACCACATTAACAATCTAAAAGATTGGGCAGCTCCGCAACACAAACCAACGCCTCTAAAGATGTTCCCTTCGCGCAGCCGCATTATCAGTGAACCTTTGGGTGTTGCACTGATTATTGCACCGTGGAACTATCCTGCACAACTCCTGCTTAACCCTCTTGTAGGAGCCATTTCTGCCGGATGTACTGCTGTCCTCAAACCTTCGCCCTATGTACCAACGGTGTCAAAAGTTATTGAGCAGCTTATCAGTCAGACCTTTGAGCCCGACTATATAGCCGTTGTTCAAGGTAATCGCGATGTGAACACTGCACTGCTTGAACAGCGTTATGATATAATCTTCTTTACAGGCAGTCCAGCTTTGGGTCGTACTGTTATGAGTGCTGCAGCAAAAAATCTTACGCCTGTAGTACTTGAGCTTGGAGGCAAAAGTCCATGCATTGTCGACCACAATGCCAACATTACCACCGCTGCCCGTCGTATAGCTTGGGGAAAGAGTCTCAATGCCGGTCAAACCTGTATTGCTCCCGATTACTTATTGGTGCATCAGTCTATCAAATCTCAACTTATTGAGGCGCTTAAGCGGGAGTTTAAGACTCTTTTAGGCAATAACCCCAAGGAGGCAAAGCACTTTGTTCGCATTGTAAACGAGCGCGCATTTGACCGCCTGATAGGCTATATCGAAGGTGCTGATATAGTCGTTGGTGGCAGCTATGACCGCGAGCAGCGATTTATAGAGCCAACCATTATTGACAATGTCGACCCAAATAGCCCAATTATGCAGGAGGAGATTTTTGGTCCTATATTCCCTGTCGTTACATTCTCAACTACCGACGATGTTATTCAGTTTGTTACTGAGCGAGAAAAGCCTCTGGCTCTCTATTATTTCGGTGACCAAACAACGGCAAAGCATATCTTGAAGCACACCTCCTCCGGCGGCGCCTGCATAAACGACACCATTATGCATATTGCCAATGAAAACCTCCCATTTGGTGGTGTAGGAAACTCAGGAATGTCATCATACCACGGCTTTGAGTCGTACAAGGTCTTCTCGCACCTCCGCGCAGTGGTCACAACACCTACTTGGCTCGACCTCCCATTCCGCTATATGCCTTACAAGTTCTTTAAGTTGATTAAAAAGATTTTGTAATTCCGAATAACATAGAGGCTGTCGAACAAATCACTTGTCGACAGCCTCTATTGCTTAATATTGGGGTTCTACTAATAGTTCTCAGCCTTAATCTCAAAATAAGCCTGTGGATGAGCGCAAATAGGACAAAGTTCCGGAGCCTGCTTGCCTACAACAACATGACCGCAGTTTGAGCACTGCCAAATCATATCGCCCTCGCGAGAGAATACAAGACCTCCCTCAACATTTGCCAACAACTTGAGATAGCGCTCTTCATGCTCCTTCTCAATCTTAGCAACGCCCTCAAAGAGAGCTGCAATCTCAACAAAACCCTCCTCACGAGCCTCCTTAGCAAAGGTTGCATACATATCAGTCCACTCATAATTCTCTCCCTCAGCAGCAGCCTTAAGGTTAGCAGCAGTGTCGCCAATGCCGTTAAGCAGCTTAAACCAAATCTTGGCATGCTCCTTCTCATTGTTTGCAGTCTCCACAAAAAGCTTAGCAATCTGAACATAACCCTCCTTCTTTGCCTTAGATGCAAAGTAGGTGTACTTATTACGAGCCTGGCTCTCGCCTGCAAATGCGGTCCACAGATTTTGCTCTGTGCGTGATCCCTTCAAATCTTTCATAATTGTATAAGTTTAGTTGTTTTATCTCTGTTCGTAGTACAAAGATACAACGAATTTTGTATTTGGCAAATTTTTATTTCTTATGCCCATATAAGCAAAAACTATAGGTCGCCCAAGCGTATTTTGATTTACCAATTTTTTTTCTTATCTTCGTTGTTGTAAACATGAAATAACCTAAAACCAATACTACTATGGGAAATTTAACCTTTACAATGATTAAGCCCGACGCTGTTCGTGCTAACAACCACGCCAAAATACTTCAACACCTTGTTGATGCCGGTTTCCGTATCGTGGCGCTGAAAATGTGGTGTATGTCGCGTAACGATGCAAAGCGCTTCTATGCCATTCATACAGGAAAACCTTTCTTCGATGGTCTTATTGACTTTATGACCTCAGGACCGATTGTTGCAGCGGTGCTTGAGAAGGAGAATGCTGTTGCCGAACTTCGCAAGACTGTTGGCGCAACAAACCCAGAGGCAGCCGAGGAGGGTACTGTTCGCAAACTTTACGGTAGCAGCGTTCAGCAAAATGCCATCCACGCATCTGACAGCGACGAGAATGCCAAAATTGAGTGGCAGCTCCACTTTGAAGAAAAGGATATTATGCTATAAAAGACAATATACTCATTTTGACCACAAAAATGTTCACTTTGGGCATATAGCACAATTTTAACCCAAGCCCTTCGTTATTGGTATGAAGATTGCACTTCAAAACAACAGCTGCGGTAA
>JAZNTY010000230.1:0-9933 GCA_045592005.1 Alistipes sp.
CAGAGTTAGTGCGTAGATTGGTTCCAAAGCCTTTAGTAGTACCTATCTGCAAGGAGTTGGATGTTCACTCGCGTCTATATATAAGTAAGGTATCGGACAAGGAGTTTGAGCGACTGATAAAGGTTCTCAAGAGTTGGTCATTCCCTATTCAGGACTACGCCTCATTTGACTACGCCATTGTCACTGCCGGTGGCGTAAAGTGTAGCGAAGTGAATGAATACACTATGGAGTCAAAGCTGATAAAGGGTCTATACTTTGCCGGCGAGGTACTCGATATTGATGCCAACACAGGTGGTTACAACCTGCAAATAGCCTTTTCAACAGGTCACTTGGCAGGGTTATTGAAGAAGTAGCAATATGGCAAGTGGACGCGATATTAAACGGCGCCTATATCGACTCAGCCTTATAGGTAATCACATCGGCAGAATTAAACACTTCCGCGGACACGGCGTTCACTCTCCATATATCTATGGACTTGTACGGTCAGCCTTTATGAACAAGGCGCTTGACAACACTCTCAATACAAGGCTATACAACGAACTTTTAGAGCTTGGACTATCGCAGAAGCGCGCTATACAATTGCAAAAAGCGATGCTCTACTGCAACTACCAAAGCTATAGCATCAATCAGAAGCAGTGTACTGCTCAGTTTAATATTTTTACCGACAGTTACCCTACTCAGGCTCTACAAATGCCGTTTAATAACGCTATGGAGCATGGCACCACTATGGTCATTATCGCTCCATATTTCAGCGCAGAGCGTATCAAGGTAATCAAGGGACTTATAGATGCACACCTCTCTACATCGGTAGATAATAGAGGATATATCATATTTTTTAACAACCATTTGCCAAAGCAACACTACAGATTATGAAACTCTATACCAAATGTGGCGACAAAGGTACCACTTCGCTTATCGGCGGACAAAGAGTCGCAAAAGACGACCTCCGCGTTGAGGCTTATGGCACAGTAGACGAACTGACCGCCAATATAGCCTTTATGATGGATAGACTGCAAGCCGCGAACACCACCTTAGCCGCAGAACATCTTGATGAGTTTAAGCGCATTAACTCTACCCTTATGGATGTGGAGGCTCTTTTAGCCGTTGGCGAGGGTGGCTATGATAAAGTTAGTCCTATTGATGCCCAAATTATAGCTTGGTTAGAAGGACTAATCGACAACTATCAATCGCAAACCACTCCTCTAAAACATTTTACCATCCCCGGAGGTTGCGAGATAGCCTCTTTGTGCCATATCTGCCGCACAGTCTGTCGTCGCGCTGAGCGTTGCGCCATAGCCGCTGCTGCTGAATATCCGATAGACTGTAGCGCCATAATCTTCCTCAACCGTCTATCCGACTACCTCTATGCACTTGGCAGATACCTCTGCGAAAAACTCGGCGGTACAGAATATTTATGGCAACAATAAAATTCTGTAAAGTTTTGTATTTCAGATTTTATTGTTATCTTTGTGGTTGAGAACCAACCATATATGACGAATATGTTCAATATTGGCGGAATGTTCCCTCTCCGAAAATTCGGGGGGGGGGAGATTTTTGCGTTATAAATCAGCGAGTTACACAGTTTTAACACTATTTTTTAGGCGACAGACATTTTCTGCCGCCCATATATGCATATAGACACTTTAATATTTTACTTTTTTAACCAATTAACTTTTATGAAAAACTTTTTCCGTTTTTTGATGGCTGTGGCTGTTTTGTTCACAGCATCGTGTGCGAAGGAGGATGTTTCATCTTCTATCGCAGGTGGAGAGGTAGAGGTTACCTTCTCTGCTGCTCTTCCGGAGCTTGGCACTCGTGCTGGCGAGGGTAACCACGCCAATGTGCTGCGTTACTTTGTCTTTGATGCCGCCACAGGCGAGAAGCTTGATGCTTTGTGTGACGAGACTCAGACTATCGGTAATGGTAAGTTCAGCTTTACCTTAGCAATGTTGAAGGGTATGAAGTACAACATTGCTTTGTGGGCTGACTGCGACAAGCTCTACTCTATTGACGACAATGGTCAGAATGTAACTATCAGCTACCAGAATGCTAACGATGACAGTCGTGATGCTTTCTCGGCATACATTGAGTCTTTCGACCCACTGAGCGACACTCCTTCTTTCTTACTCTATCGTCCATTTGCACAGCTTAATGCGCTGGTGGTTGATAGCGATATTGATGTAGTTGCTAACAACGAGGTTGATTTGACCACAAGTACTATTACCGTTAACACCTACACTCAGTTTAACCTATTCACTCAGGATGTTGCCGGCAACGAGCAGCCTGTAACCTTTACCGCTACTGCAATGCCTAAGGATACAACTCTTAAGAGCGGATATACCAACCTATCTATGAACTACCTCTTGGTGCCTAAGGCTGGTATGATATCGAATGTTGACTTTGTGTTTAACGGCACTATCGCCGGTAGTCCATTCACTTTTGAGCAGACTTCTTACAAAAATGTTCCTTTCAAGCAGAACTACCGCACCAATATCCTCGGCGCGCTGCTTTCTCAGTCTAAGGAGTTTACTGTTGAAATTAAGCCTGCATTTAACGAGCCAGCTGAGGATGTCGACGGCGATAAGATTGTAAAGACAAATGTTGCTACTATCGCAGAACTTCAAGATGCTATTGATGCCGCTACAGTAGGTCGCAATATCATTCTCTTTGAGCAGGATATCAACGCAGCTTCCACTCGTGCTCTTGCGGGAGTTACAATTGTTCAGAAGAAGGGTGTTATTCTTACCATTGACGGTTGTGGTTACAAATTTGAGGGTTCAATCAAAATTCACTCAAACTCAGATCGTGCAAACAACGGTCCTGTAACTTTCACAAATATTAATTTTGAGGCTTCAGAGGCTGTTGACTTTATTTCTGCTCTTGAATTTACAAACAATCAGCGTTACTCTCAGAATATTACTGTTGACAACTGCACATTTAATGTTCCAGGTAATGTTATTAATGAGAGTGTAGTAGGTATAAAGGTTAACTCTTGCCAGAACCTTATCATTAGAAATTGTAGTGCTACCAATATGCACTCATTCCTCCAGGCTCAGAGTTGCGATAAGAACATACTTGTTGACAATGTAACAATTACTAATTGTAAGAACGGTATCTCTTTTGGTAATACTGCATACCCTACAATTACTAACTCCACCATCAGCACAAATGCTTACGGTGTTCGTGGCGACGGCGATGCTTCTCGCGGCAATCTGGTTATCAAGAACTCAACAATCACATCAGCAAAACCTGTAGTTATTCGTAGAATGACAACCTCTGGTTACTCTATAGCTCTTGAGAGTGGCACTGTACTGAATGCTTCTGCTCTCTATAGCGTTGTATTCACTCAGGGCGAGGATGACAAGACTTATGTTGCTCCTACCGTTTCCTACTCTATCTATGGTGCTGAGGGTTACAATGTATATCCTATGGAGGATGGAGCTCCTTTCCATGCAAATAACGCCGAGCAGGTTGCTAATGCTATCAACGCTGGTGCTACAGAGGTTGTTCTCTCTGCTGGTACTTACACCGTTCCCGCTGCGGCACAAGGCAAAACCTTGACCATTAGCGGCACAGAGGATACTAAGATTGATGTATCAAAAGGTTTGACCTATGTCAATGGTGCAAATATTACCTTTGAAGGCATTACTATTCAGAGTAAGCCAGATGGTATAGGCTACAATAATGGTTTTGCCGATATGCAGTATGCTACATTTAACAAATGTGTGCTCAATGGTACACTCGGTTTGGATTTCACTTGCGAGTTCAACGAGTGTAAGTTCAATGTTGAGGGCAATGCCTACAACCTCTGGACTTGGGGCGCAGGAACCGTTACATTCAACAAGTGTACTTTCAACTGCGACGGTAAGGCTTTGTTGGTTTATGCAAATGTTCTTGACAATGGCACCACTCACCAAACCGTAAATATTAGCGACTGTATATTCAATGACAATGGCGATGATACCATTACCGGAAAGGCTGCAATTGAGGTTTCAAACACCTATACTCCAATTAGAACATACGATGTAATTATCAATAGAACCACAGTGAATGGCTTTACTCAGACCGTTCCAGGCTCAGGCGATTTTAATGCTGCCTATGGTAGTGTTGATGGTGCTAATATCGGAACTAATGTATGGGGCAATAAGTGTCAACTCGCTGCTGACTACCTTAATGTCGTAATTGACGGCGTTGATGTATATTAATAAGGACTCCGGCAGACGGTCTTAATAGTCTGCCATTTGTTAAAAGTTTGTTTACAAGCCGTCCGATTGGGCGGCTTTTTCGTCTATAATATCAAAGTGGTATATAAATATTCGTAAAAGATATTGGATATTATATTTTTTTTATATTTTTGCACTCTGAATACTAAGAGCAACAAAAGTTCGTTGTAGAATTAACCTTAAAATTAGATAGTTATGTATTGGACACTTGAGCTTGCATCGAAATTGGAGGATGCACCATGGCCAGCAACCAAAGAGGAGCTTATAGATTACGCAAACCGTTCAGGCGCACCGCTTGAAGTTCTTGAGAACCTTGAGGCTATTGAGGATGACGGCGATGTTTATGAGAGCATTGAGGAGATTTGGCCCGACTACCCTTCAAAAGAGGATTTCTTCTTTGACGAGGAGGAGTATTAAGAGCAGTTGTGGGAGCATCAGCCCTGTAACTTGTAGAGAGTTGATAGGAGCAGATAGGCAAAAATTTGTTTATCTGCTTTTTTTATTATACATTTGTAGCACAAATATTTTACATAAAAATTCAACGGTTATGAGTCTTAAGAGATTATTACTTTGTCTAATTGGTATCTGCGTAGCGATTTGGGCTCTATCTGCAACCTATAGTTCCTGTAAAAATAGACAGAAAGAGATTGAGCAAGGCAAGGAGATGAGTTTTACTCAAACACTATCCTTTGCCTATAGCACATACTCTTTTTCAAGCATGAAAACTGCAAAAGAGAGGATTAAACCATACGCAGAGAAGTTATATAACGAGGAACTTGCCAAAGGCAAAACCGACAAAAAATTCAAGGGTTTTACCGCCTTAGGATACTATATTGATGCCTTAGATAAGTATGAAGACCAGATAGGCAAAAACTACAGGTTTGCTGTATATATGCCCGTAATTTTGGTTATACTGATTATTATTGCGCTTATTATGTCTATAAGTTTTGGGCTAAGTGCAATGCGTCCTCTTAGTTTTGAGGAGAAAGCAACCGTGTTTAACAAATAATTCTACTCAAGAATAGACTATGGCACAGTATAGAAATACACAAAAGGTAACCTTTTCTAAGGCTGAAGAGAGTCGTTTCCGTAGGTTATTCAACCAATGGGCTACCTCTATAGAGGTTTATGAGCGCAAGAATTTAGGAGATGTACTTAAAATTATTGAGGTGTATGACTCTCCGATATATCGCGGAGTGATTAGAAGTCAATATGACAATCGCGAGCTTGAGAGTAGATACAAACGCGCCAATAAAGAGTGTCCGCCACGAACTATCACCTCTGAGAGTCAGATAAATCGATGGAAACTACTTGCCTATCCAAAGGAGTTTACAACTCTGAATAAGTCGTACTATGTTCCTGGCACAGAGTATGTTACCAACTGTCCTGAGTGTATAGGCTCTGGCTCGGTAAGGTGTAAAAGATGTGGCGGAAATGGTAGAACCTCTCGCAAGATTGTAAAGACCGTGCCGTGCCAAAATTGTGGTGGTCGTGGTTACAATGAAAAGACATTTACAAGGAGGGAGACAGAGTATTACTATGACTATGTGAGGAAGATACACACCTTCCGCGAGGTTAACAAACCAGACACAAAAAGGGAGTGGTGCGTATATTGTAATGGACAGGGAAAGCGTGAAGACATTTCGTACAAAGAGGAGTCTTGCTCAGAGTGTGGTGCAAAGGGTTATGTTACTTGCGGAAAATGTAATGGCGAGAAGAAGTTGATAAAATACTACAAAATTACTCACAATCAGTATGTTAAGCGTCATACGGACTATGTATTTCCATCTATAATTTCGCAAGATGATGCCCGTCAGATGAGCGGTCTATTCAATAACACTATTACTACTTGGCAGGTGGTAGAGAACATCAGAGTAGACAACGAGAATTTCAATCGCACAGAGCTCGCTTCGCGCCCTATTGTAGGCGGTATGCTCTCAAGATTTCCAAACACGGTAGAGCATAAAAGCCATACGGCGGTCTGCTTCCATAATATTGAGGTAAGCGAGTGCGAGGCAAAAACTGTTATTTACGAGGTGGATAATAGTCGCTTTGTCTGTATGCTTATAGGTTCGGAGTGGAAGCTTTTTACAATAAATTCGCCAATATCTCAGCGAGTAAACGACTTAAAAGAGCAGGTAAACGCCCTTTGCAAGAGGCATAAATACGGAAAGGCGTGGGAGTTGCTGCATCAGGTCAACAAATACCCTCAAGCCGGCTCTGCTGAGGCTATAATGATGCAACAACTTGAGGAGCGTATGGCTATGGCTACCAGATTTGGTGGCTATATAGCTATGATGCTATGCGCTATAGTTGTAGCGCCGTTGTTATATACGATATTTAGTTACTTAGAGGTTATTGCTCCCTGGAGCGGATGGCTGATAGATAAGTTTAATATCGGTATGACAGAGATGATGCTCTACGCATTTATCTTAATGGTATATGTAGCTATAAAGTTCTACAAACAAGACCTTAAAGAGTCCTCATATAAGATTGTATCCCCGCTAAAACGCATCTCTAAAGGCTTTATGCCAGGAGTGAAGTGGTTTGCTGCCTATATAGCTGGACTCTTAGTAGCAGCATATATCGGTATATTTCCAATTATCTGCGGTGTGCTGCATATTGCTCTATATATCATAGCTATGCTCTCAGCAGCTGTACTATTACTCTTTAGAGGTATATTTGGTTAGAAATCAAGACCGAAGTTGACCTGCACAGCATTATTGAACGGCGTATCCTTCTTACCCATAATGTAGGCTATATCGAACTGCAAATGAAAAAAGCGCACACCTGCACCAATAGAGGCATAAGGGAGTGTGCGAAGGTTTATAAGGCGGGCAATATTACCTCCGGCGCGGAAGTAGAATAGCCGCATAAGCGAGTACTCCACGCCCAACTTTGCTGCAAAGATATCCTCTCGGCGTGAGGCTCCATATCTTACCTCAGCAGAGATATCAAGCAGATGGGCATCCGAAAATGGCATAGAGAGGCTGGCACCCGTAGCGGCAGCAAAAGTATAGCGGTCATATTGAGGACTATACGGAGCATCAAAACTCAATTTACCACCCACATTGAGTGCTGCGCCAGGTCTAAAGTTAAGGGGCAGACGATAGAAAAGCGAGATATCGCCACCGCCACCGTTATAGTTATCACTCTCCAGCTGATGGCTATATGTGCGTCTAAAACGCGCCGTAGCTGCCAAAGCGACCCTATCCGAGAGTTTATATCCATAAGCCAACTCAAAGCGCTGAGAACCGGGACGAGGAGTATTATCCGCCACGCGAGGTTCCATATTGAACTGCATACCTACCAGCAGGGCGTGTCGCTGAGCAAAGCGAGCATAAGCACCAGCCGAGAGCATACGGTTTTTACGATACACCTCGCCGGAGAAGTTGATATACGAGAATGCAGCCTGCACGCTCTTATACTCCATAAGTGCTGAAGCGGCATTTCCAAAGGTGGCAAATGCATCGCCACGAGTAGCCACCGAAGCGCCACCCATAGCTGCAATACGGCTATTGGGGGTATGGTCATACAGATGCTGAGCCACAAGTTCCACCGTAAAGAGCGAAAGCAAAACAAAGATTAAAAGCCTGTTCATAGAGCGCAAAAAAACAATGTTTATGCCAAAATTTTACCTCTCTACACTACTGCTCTCACATTTAGAGTTCGTTTTCGTAGGCATACTCTATAGCTCTATTGAGCTGCTCCACAAGAGGATATATTGATTGGAAATCAGAGAGAATAGCTGCAAGGAGTTGCTCCTCAGTACCGTAACATTCAAGACAGAGAGGCTTCTCAACGCCGAAATCCTTGAGACGCAACAAATCGTCGTGTTTATGGTTTGTCGGGAAGTCCTTCGGAGTGCGCTTAAGGCTATTTGTGCGCACAAGGCTAAAGCCGTTGCTGTTAGCTATAGAAGTCAACAGTTCATCTCCATTATCCCAAATCTCCTCGCGGATACTCTTTAGAGCCACAGGTTCAGGGCAGTGCGACCCCGCATAGAGGAAACAACCGGCAGCCTCAAAATGCACATAGTAGCCGGCATAACCGCCCTTTTTACCATATGGAGCGACAAAGACGCCTGACCAAGTTTTATAAGGGCTCTTATCGTGGCTAAAGCGTATATCGCGGTAGATGCGATAGGTACAATCGGCTACGGTAAGTCGCGCCACAGAGGGGTCAAATGCGGCAATGCCATTTATCAGCGCTGCCGCAAACCCCTTAAGTTTAGCATCAAAAGCTCGGTACTGCTCCTTATGGTCATTAAACCATTCGCGGTTATTATTTTGAGCTACCTGAGCCAAAAAATTGACAATTTCTACCATCCGAAAAGTGGATATTTAGACATCATAGCATTAACCTCAGCACGCACAGTAGCGATATTTGCCTCATTCTCAGGGTCACTCAGTACGCGGTCAATAAGGGCTACAATGGCATCCATCTGCTCCTCCTTCACACCACGAGTTGTGATTGCAGGAGTGCCAAAGCGCAGACCTGAGGTCTGGAATGCGGAGCGAGAGTCGAAAGGTACCATATTCTTATTTGTAGTAATATCGGCAGCCACCAACGCCTTCTCTGCAACCTTACCGGTAAGGTCTGGGAACTTAGTACGCAGGTCCACAAGCACAAGGTGGTTATCTGTTCCACCTGAAACAATATTGTAACCACGCGCAATAAATGCTGCCGCCAAAGCTTGTGCATTCTTGACAACCTGGGTCTGATACTCAACAAATGAAGTCTCCAAAGCCTCGCCAAAAGCTACCGCCTTGGCTGCAATAACATGCTCAAGCGGACCACCCTGAATACCTGGGAAGACTGCCGAGTTGAGTATCTGCGACATCTTCTTCACAACACCCTTAGGTGTAGTCAGACCCCACGGATTATCAAAATCCTTGCCCATAAGGATAATACCACCACGCGGACCACGAAGGGTCTTATGAGTTGTAGAGGTAACAATATGGGCATACTTTACAGGGTTCTCAAGCAGACCCGCAGCGATAAGACCTGCTGTATGAGCCATATCTATAAGCAGCAGAGCACCAACCTTATCTGCTATAGCGCGCATACGGGCATAGTCCCACTCGCGGGAATAAGCAGAAGCACCTCCGACGATAAGTTTTGGTTTGCACTCAAGAGCTTTTGCCTCCATTTCGTCATAGTCTACGCGACCGTCACTCTCCTTTACAGAGTAGCTGACAGCATTAAAGTAGGTACCAGACATATTGACTGCCGAACCGTGTGAGAGGTGACCTCCGTGCGATAAATTTAGACCCAAGAATGTATCGCCAGGCTTGAGCACAGCGAAAAAGACCGCCATATTTGCCTGAGCACCTGAGTGTGGCTGCACATTGGCATACTCAGCACCATAGAGACGGCAAAGACGCTCGATAGCAAGGCTCTCAACCTTATCTACAACCTCACAACCGCCATAATAACGAGCTGCGGGATAACCCTCGGCATATTTGTTTGTCAACACAGAACCCATAGCCGCCATAACGCTGTCGCTAACAAAGTTCTCCGACGCAATA
The DNA here is from genome assembly GCA_045592005.1 of Alistipes sp. GTDB lineage: Bacteria > Bacteroidota > Bacteroidia > Bacteroidales > Rikenellaceae > Alistipes. The sequence continues at coordinate 9,755 of JAZNTY010000230.1, forward strand.
AGTTCAATACCACGCATCTGACGACTGCGCTCCTGGTCAATAAGTTCAAAAATCTGCAAATCCTTCATAGTGAAAATATTTTAACTATTTTTCCAAAACGGTTTATCAACTTCCAAAGGTAGTCATATTTTTCAAATAAAATTCATATCTTTGTGCGAAATTTATTTACAATTTTTCTA
>JAZNTY010000231.1:0-3000 GCA_045592005.1 Alistipes sp.
GCTATTTAACTGCGTTTACAATTGCCTCGAATGCTTTCGGCTCGTTCATCGCCAGGTCTGCCATAACCTTACGGTTAAGAGCGATACCCTTAGCGTTTACTTTACCGATGAACTCCGAATAGGTCATACCGTACGCACGGACTGCCGCATTAATACGGGTAATCCACAACGAACGGAATGTACGCTTCTTAAGGCGACGGTGTGCATATGCATACTGTAGACCCTTCTCGACAGTATTTTTGGCTACTGTCCAAACATTTCCCCTTGAACCAAAGTTACCTTTGGCAAGCTTCAAAACCTTTTTTCTTCTTGCGCGTGACGCAACAGCATTGACTGAACGTGGCATAATTAAAAGTTTTTGATGATGTTAACAGCGGTACGGTTCTCTCGCACTCTTTAGGGCTGTTTCACTCCGGTTAATAAAAATTGTTAACTTGCTCGGCTGCTAATTACTTAACAAGCAGAGTCTTGATCTTTGCCTCATCGGCTGGTGAAACGATACCTGAATAGCAGAGGTTCCGCTTCTGTTTCTTAGTCTTTTTGGTCAGGATGTGACTGTGATAAGCGTGCTTGCGCTTAATCTTACCTGTGCCGGTGAAAGTAAAACGCTTCTTTGCAGCGGCATTAGTTTTCATTTTTGGCATAATTGTAAAATCATTTTTAGTTAAACATAGCGCGCAAAGATACTACTTTTTTTTATTTGGACAATCAATATCCCAAACTTTTTTATAATTTTGCGTTATTAAATTAAAAAACCACAGCAATGAAACTTAACCAACTAACCAAAACAGCTCTTTATGTAGCAGTTCCTACTGCGACTATAACACCTTTAGTCACAACAAGTTGCACAACAAACAACAAGCAAACAAACAAGCCGAATATCATTTTTATTCTCATGGATGATGCGGGTTATGGCGACTTTGGTTGCTACGGTCAGACTCGTACCGAAACCCCGAATATTGATGCTTTGGCTCAAAATGGTATCCGTTTTACCGATATGTATACCGCTGCGCCTGTATCTTCACCTTCGCGTTGCTGTCTGCTAACGGGTCAAAATATGGGCAACTCACAAATTCGCGAGAATGTTGAGGGTAGAGTTGAGGATGGCATTTGGAACTTTGACACCGTTGATGCCAACCCTCAAATAGAGGGTCAAATGGGTCTAAAACCAGGTACGCCGACTCTCGGCAGCATGATGCAGCAGGCGGGATACACAACCGGAATGGTCGGCAAATGGGGTGTAGGCGGTCCTGTTAGTGGTTCGGCACCGTGGGATATGGGCTTTGACTTCTACTATGGCTGTGTTTGTCAGCGCGTAGCTCATAACTACTACCCTGCCTATATGTGGAAAAATGGACAGAAAGAGTATATCAACGACCCTGCGACAGTGACCCATCCAGGTACAAAGCTCGATAAAGGTGCTGACCCATACAATCCATCAAGCTATGATAAGTATAGCGAGGGCAAAGTATATGCTCCAGATGCTATGTATGAGAACTTAGTTGAGTTTATCCGTGACAATAAGAGCAAGCCTTTCTTTTTGATGTGGACCACACCATTCCCACACTCGCCACTTCAGGCACCGAAGGAGTGGGTGGATAAGTATGTAGCAAAATATGGCGACGAGGAGCCACTTGTGGGCGAGAAGTGTCAGGTAAACGGCTGGCCTCACAACTACTATCCTTGCCGTTATCCGCATGCAACATACTCGGCAATGATTTCATACTTCGACCACCAGGTAGGTATGCTTGTCGAGGAGCTTAAGCGCTTAGGTTTATATGAAAATACCGTCATTATGTTCTCATCCGATAATGGTCCTGCCAACAATGCCTCTTCACCAACAGTGTGGATGGATAGTGCTGCACCTTTCCGCTGCGGCAAGGGCTGGGGTAAGCGTTCACTGCACGAGGGCGGTATTCGTATGCCATTTATTGCCTCCTGGCCAGCAAAAGTTAAACAGGGCGTAGTAAGTAACCATATCGGCAACTTCGCTGATGTTATGCCTACAATCTGCGAATTGGCAGGCATTGAGGCTCCAAAGAACGACGGCGTATCACTTGTTCCAACACTCTCTGGCAATCCGGAGGCTCAACAGCAGCATCAATATCTCTATTGGGAGTATCCTGCCGCTGGCGGTCAGGCTGCTGTGCGTATGGGCAAGTGGAAAGGTCTTATAAAGGAGCTCAACAAAGGCAACCGCACTATGCAACTTTTTGATGTAAGCGTACCGGGCAAGGATATCGAGTTTGATGACAAGGATGTTGCCGCTCAGCACCCTGAGATTGTCGAGCAGATGTGGAAATTTATTGAGCAGAGCCACCACAAAGCCGAGTATGAGCCATTTAATGTAGACCTTACTCGTTAATGAAAAGAACCGTAGAGTTTACATATCAAGATATCGTTAACCGCAATGAGCGACGAGGCTTTACCTCTATGGCAAAGCCCGTCGGCTCGCTGTGTAATATGCGCTGTAAGTACTGCTACTACCTTGATAAAGCTGACCTTTATGGCGGCGTAGAGCCAACTATGGACGATTCCCTATTAGAACAGTATATCCGCGCCAATATTGAGGGCAACAACTCGCCTGTAATAGCCTTTGCTTGGCACGGTGGGGAACCACTGCTCGCGGGCAAGGATTTCTTCCGTAAGGCTGTGGCACTGCAACAGAAGTATGCTGAGGGCAAGACCGTTGAGAACTCTATACAGACCAATGGTCTACTGCTTGATGATGAGTGGTGTAGTATTTTTCGTGACAACAACTTTTTGGTCGGCATCTCTATTGACGGTCCGGAAGATATTCACGATGCTCACCGCGTAGATGTTGGTGGTCAGCCGACCTTTGCTCGTGTGATGAGGGGTATTGAGCGTCTCTATCGCAACCGCGTGGAGTATAACACCCTGACAACGGTAAATATCCATAGTCGAGGTCGTGGCGCTGAGGTATATAAGTTCTTGCGCGGCATAAGTGTCTTTATGCAGTTTTTGCCCGTTGCTGAACTT
>JAZNTY010000232.1:0-13500 GCA_045592005.1 Alistipes sp.
CATCCATCTGGGGGGGTCGGCAGGGGAGACTTGCCCCCCTGCCTGATTGCCTGCCTCTTGAAATGTTGTGAAATAGAGTGATAGAGTAAGTCGGAGGCCAAGCGGGCTTAGGAAGACAATCCAGGGTACCAACTCCTTGGCTCACAGAACGACATGGCTACGATCCGCCTTCATCCATCTGGGGGGGTCGGCAGGGGAGACTTGCCCCCCTGCCTGATTGCCTGCCTCTTGAAATGTTGTGAAATAGAGTGATAGAGTGGGATTTTTTTACATCCGGCGCGCACCAAAAATGTTGAAAAATATTTATGCATGATGCACAGTTTGTCAAGCTGCAAATAGTTGTACTCACCTACACAATATCACATTTTGTATAAATTGTCAAGTGCAGTATATAAAAAGTTAGTATTTATTTTTTTTTTTTTAGTTGCGTTTTGTGCGATTATATGATATAATAGAGTTGAGGGACTATGCCCAAATCCCACAAAAGAGGGCGGATCGGAGGATAATATGAGATTAATTGATATCATCACACGGTGCGGCACATCCAATTTTATGCTGAGATTATACGATATCCGCAAGGCTGCCGGATCTGAAGTTAAGCTACTCGGCTGTTTTGATCGGCACGAGGTGCCAGAAAAATACTATGGATACAGCATTGCACATCTTGGCGCTGAGATTGTAGGCGATGAGCCTATGATAAGTGTAACCATATACGATGAGAGTATGTTTGCGGAGGTGTTGAGCGATGACTAATGGAGGTATCAAAATGAAATTTGCATCAAATTTGGAGATTGCCCTATACTATGCACGCAATACATCAGAAGGCAAAATGCTCCATAACAAGGCAATAGAACTTTTTAGAGAAGAAGAAGTAGTGGAAAATGATGTACTTGAATGGGAAGAGACACATCATGCAGAAGCTGCGATGGAGATGTATCAAGCAATGTACCATGCACAGAAGGCAAGCAAAGCAGCAAGCAAAGAATTTGAAAATGCATGGAAAGCATGGGCGGCTGCAAATGATGAACAGATTGAAATGCTGTACTGAGTTTCTGAGGGGCTGCACTCTGAGCAGCCCCATCCCAACCCGAAAAGGGGATCAAAACCATGGAGGTGATAGTTATGCCAAGACGGCGGAAAGTAATATGCTTAAACACCGGCGAGATTTATGATACAGTAACCGCAGCGGCACAAGCTGAGGCTGTAAACAAGTCGAGCATGGCAAGGATGCTAAATGGAGAGATGCACACCCTTAATGGCAAGGTATTTACCTACTATACTGACGAGATGCAAGCAATGGATCCGGAGGCACTGATAAGAGCGCGTAAACAAGCGTTAAATCGTGCCTATGGGATTGTAATCAGGGGGGACAAGGAGAGTGGCACGGAGTAAAGCACAGATCTATGTGCCGCAAACCGGCACGATCTACCCAAGTATAGCAGCCGCCTCGGCGGCTCTGGGCGTTGATGCGTCAAACATCGGTAAAGCAGTTAGAGGCGCTCGGAAATCTGCCGGAGGTTACAACTTTGTAGCTGTAACGGCAGATATAGCGCCGGATACGCTGAGACAAATCAATCAGGCAGTAGAGCAGAGCTTATCACCACGGCAAAAGCAGCGACAAGCCAAACGCCGCAAGCAAGGATTTGGCAGGCTATCAGCCGAGGAGAGAGCAGCAGCGAGATCCAGAGCCAAGGCAGCGAGAGCGCTGCAAGGCGTACTGAGTGAGACAAATAAGATACTTGAGGAGTACCAAAAGCAAGGACTATCACTTGTATCAACAATTGTCCCGGAGTTGGATAAGCTGCAAGATATCATTGGACGTAATAAGCGCGGACTTTTTAATGCAAGCGCCAAAAATCTGGCGCAATTTAGCGAAAAAGAAGTAAATGCATTAATAGCAGCGGTGCAAGCTCAGACCAACCGCAGAGGCTTTAAAGATCTTGACGAGATGCAAAAACGCAAGCAATCAATAGCGTATCAGTTTGGACTTGGATCCGCAGCGGAGCTTGATAAATACTCGGATGCTTTGCCAACCCTCTGGAATATCCTTGACTTAGCTCGTAGGACACAAGAGGGAGGATATGACCAAAGCTTGTATAAAGCTGTATCGGAGGTAATGCAAGCCGGCTTGGATCCGGAGACGCTCAAAAATACCCTCGATAAGATGCTTGCAGAGCATGAGGCATATATCGAGGATAAAGAGGCAGATAGCGAGATACCGGATCTTGACTACACAGAGATTGCAACCAAATATGCAAGTATGCTATATGAGCAGAGAGCCGAGGAGATCAAGGCGGAGCAAGGTACCGATGAGATCACTATAGATGAGATCACCGGCGGCGATTGGATCACGCTCGATACATAAGGGGGAGGCAATGACACACACAAAGTATAAACGTGTTAAGTGGTCGGCGTTTGACTGGGATAGGGTCAAGCCAACAACTAACACATACAGGAGAGATCACAAATACAGCCCTGTCGTGGCTGCATTTGACTTGGAGAGTACAAACTACAAAAATCTCTTTGCATTTATGTATGTTTGGACGTTTACAATCGGAGATCAGACAGCATGGGGCAGGACGTGGGAGGATCTCCGCGAGTTTATGGCAGATATCAAGGAGCATTTAAAGATCAACTATCATCACAAGTTGATCGTGATGGATCAAAATCTAAAGTATGACTTTGGATTTTTTAAGCGCGAGGTACCGGTAGACGGTGAGTTGATCGCCAAGAGCAGCCACGAGGTAGTAATGTGTACGGTGTTTGATTGCATGGAATACAGATGCAGCTATAACTACACGGAGCAGAGCTTGGATGCTATGGGCGAGGAGATTGGATATAACAAAGTACACGGATACGACTATACAAAGATCCGCCACGCTCAGACCGAGCTTACAGACTTTGAGCTTGACTACTGCTGCACAGATACCGAGGTGCTTGTAGAGTACTTTAAGATCCAAGCGGATAAGTATGGCAATATCGGCAAAGTGCCACTAACTTGCACACAGAGAGTTAAGCGTTTAGTATCCTCTAAAATGCGCGATTATGATACCATGAGCCACTACATGGAGTTTAAAGTGCGCAAACGGCAGCTTAACGCAGATGATCCCAAAGATCGGGAGATACTAAAAAAACTCCGTATAGCATTTTTTGGCGGCTACAATTACAGCACCACGATGTATAAAAATCAGCTTATCCCTAATGTGGACGATTATGATGCAGACAGCCACTATATAGCTCAGATACTTTTGCATAAGTATCCAAGAGACAGATTTGTGCCTATACAACTGCCAAGAACCAAACGAGATGTAGAGGATCTAATAAATCACAGAGGCGTATACCGTAATAAAGCGATGCTTATCACGTTTACGGTGCAGCCGCTTAAAGGCGCTAAAGATGGCGATGGTATCAGAGTAAAATACCCTGAGATCGCATTTTTGCCAATCTACCAAAAAAATTACCATGATATGGATTTAGCAGATCGCCGATCAATGGTGACTAAAAAAATGCATAGCATGGGACGCTGCAAGATGACGCTTACAGATATAGATTTTGGACTAATGGTAAAATGGTATCATATCGGGGATATACAGTTTGAGCAGATCCTTGCAACTGAGTACGGCAGCCTACCGGAGTATATCACAAGGACGTGCGTAGATCTCTACACAAGCAAAAGATCCGCTAAAGCAGAGCTAAAGCGGATCGAAAAAGAGGACAAGCGACAGCCGACAACTGAGGAGGAGGCGGCTTACGCACTAATCAAATCCTATCTAAATCGCATTTACGGCATTTTTGTACAAGATCCGGTACGCACCAACTATTTTTTTGATGGCAGATCCGTTAAGATCAACAAGCAGCAGCGGATCAAGACCAAAAAAACACAGTTTGCTCCAGTGCTGTATCAATGGGGCGTATGGGTTGCAAGTTGGGCGCGGTACGAGTTGCTGACCTTGCTCGGCGCTCTGGCTCTGGATCAGACAGAGGGCGGAGCAGTAAGATTTAATTACAAAGTGCTGTACAGTGATACCGATAGCATTAAAGGATTTGACTTAGACACTACCATTATAGCACAATATAATGCAAAAGTCAAGGAGCGCGTAAAGCGCTTTTGCGCCAATATGCAAATTGATTTTGCTCTTTTGGATGGGCTTGGAGAGTTTGAGAGCAAGCACTATGACTACTTTAAGACCATCGGACAAAAAGCCTATGCATACTGCACTCCGGAGGGAGATTTTGTGTATAGGGTATCAGGGCTTGCACGTCCTCGACTGGATCCAGAGACCGGCAAAGAGGTATGCTACTTTGATAAGTTTGATACGATAGCCGCCAAATTTGATGCATTTAGCCAAGATATGTGGATAGCTCCAGAGGACAGCGGATTAATGGAGTCGATCCACGGCGGTGAGATGGATCCGGAGGAGATCACAGATTATCAGGGTAATACAATCATAGTAAAAGTACGATCTTTTGTACTCTTACAGCCGCGAGGATTTAAAGCGGATCCTGATATGCTCGATATGCTGCAAGATCTGGATCCGGAGCGTTTTGAGCTTGCTATGGATAAATTTGGCACAATAGGGGGCGGTAAGTATGATTGAAAAAAAGGACTTAGATCAAGTACTTACAGATCATTTTAACAAGATCCGTATGCGCAGGATAGCCGGAATCACACTAATAGACTATAGATACAAGCTTACAGTGATAGACAAGGATCAAGAGCTGCACACCATAAGATGTGCAAGTCATGACCGGCTCTTAGAGCTGATAAAGCGCAGCCGTAACCAACAGAGATATATCTATAGGGTGATTTTGGTGATGCAGCTTGATAGCATGACATGGCAATGCAGCACAACAAAAGAGGTTGATATATCAAAAGATCTTTTGTTGCTTGACAAAATGTATAAAATCTTTTATAATGGAGGTAAGCATATATGTTGATTGATACTGATAGCGATAGAGGCGTTTTTTATGATGCAATGAGGGTACAAGCGTCTTTTATGGATAAAGTATGGTATGAGGTACCGGCAGAGCGATTTTTGCCTGAGAATTTTAGCAAGGTTGCACGATGTGGCAGGTATAGTTTTTACGCAGATCCAGATCCTAATAATCATGATGGTAGGCGTTACTGCGTAGTAGATAGGGGGTGCTGATAATGGCAGCCACTAAGTACTACAGCTATGCCAAGATCGACAAGATCAAGGCTACTTACAATCTTATCATCGGGCAGCGCTCCAATGGCAAGACGTTTGGAGCCTGCCGTAAGATCATCGACACCTACATCAAGACCGGCAAGCCGTCCGCATACATCAGACGTATGGAGGAGATGATAAGACCCACTAACCTTGCAGGGCTTTTTAATCCTCACTTAGAGCATATCGAGGAGCTTACAGAGCATAGGTATAATCACGTTGTATACTGGCAGCACAAGTTTTATCTTGCGCGATATGACGAGGATGATAAAGGGAGATGGGTCAAGACAGCCCAAGATCTTAATCCGTTTTGCCTCACTTATGCGATAAGTACAGCCGAGACAACTAAAGGCACGGATCCGGGTGAGGTCGCTATGATCCTATTTGACGAGTTTATCACACGGCAGTTTTATCTTGCTAATGAGTTTGTAAAGTATCAAAATTTACTCAGCTCGATCATAAGAGATAGACCCAACGTGCAAATCTATATGCTTGCAAACACTGTATCTAAGCATTGCCCTTACTTTAGAGATATGGGGCTTTATCGCATATCCCAACAGGAGCAAGGGACGATAGATGTGTACACGATGGGCAAAAGCGGCACAAAGATAGCCGTGGAGTATTGCAGCCCATCCAAGGCAACGCAAAAAATAAGCAAGTACTTTGCTTTTGATAATCCGCAGCTTGACATGATTACAAAGGGATCTTGGGAGATCGCTATGTATCGCCACGCACCGGAGCAGTTAAGCAGCTATCCTATACTACTAACATTTTTTGTGGTGTTTGATGGTAAGACGGTGCAAGGAGATATCTACCAATACAAAGATAACCCCCTGATATTTTGGCACCCCAAGACAACACCTATTAAGGATCCGGATAACACTATCATCTATAGCGAGGATCACGAGGACGGTAATCCGCTGCACCAAATGGATATCAGAGCAGCGCAAACCAAGGCGCAAAAGATCATATACAGCTTGTGTCAACAGCGCAAGACTTTTTTTAGTGATAACGAGACCGGCGAGCTTATAGCAAACTGGATCAAGTTTGCAGTAAACGCTCATGCAAAAGTTGCGATATAAGGAGGAAAAAAATGAACAACAAACAGGCGGCTTTTTTGAGAGATCTTGCAGATCTTTTTGATAAGTATGATATTAATCGGATGGCGATTGATGGCAATCATATTTGTTTTATATCCAATGGCGAATTTTTGAATGTGGTTGCATATGATACAGGATCTTATGAGTATGTATCAACGCAAACGAGGCGCTTTAAGGTGCGTGAGGAGGATACACAATGAGGATTTGTTTAGACACTGAGACAACCGGCTTGGATCCGGCAGGCGGTGACGAGATCTTACAGCTCTCGATTGTGGATGCAGATACCAAGCAGGTGCTTTTTGATAAGCTGATACAACCCAAGTATAAAATGGAGTGGGAGGCAGCGCAGAGCGTCAACCACATATCTCCGGAGATGGTAGCAAGCTGCTACACGTTTGAGGAGTACCGGGACAGGGTGCAGCGGATCATAGATCAGGCGGAGGAGATCATAGGATACAACACGCAGTTTGATCTTGACTTTTTGAACGATAGCCCTTGCACCGGGATCAAGATCCCATCCTATTGCAAGATCGTAGACGTTATGCACGAGTATGCTGAGTGCTATGGCAAATGGGACGCACTAAATCATAGATACAAGTGGATCAAGCTCGTAGAGGCAGCGGAGCATTTTGGATTTGACTGGGATCAGTATCCGGCTCACAACTCACTTGGTGATGTGTTTGCGACGCTCCATGTATATGAGGCTATGCGAGATACAACACTGTATTATCTTGCACAATGCTTTTACAATGATGGCACAAATATCAAGTGCATCTTGGAGCATCTTGGACACGCTAAGAGGGTGCTTTATCAGATGGAGCAGCGCCGGGAGGACGTGGACAGATCGCAGATAGTAGCAGTACGGCAGGACGGCACGCCGGAGCTTGTAGTGCAGCACCCCCCATTTTAATCTTTTAAAGGAGGTGATAGGATGGCAAAGGATACGCCAAAAGCGGAGTATAGCAACCTGATACCCCCATTTGGCTCGATCTCCTACGAGATGGATTTTGACAATCTCTACAGCGAGTACTTTAAGCAGCTATCATATATAGCTTTTAGGCTTATCGTTTTTGATAACGTACCAAAGACCATAGATGAGACATTTTTAAAAAATGCTATCATGCTCTTGGGTAAGGTAGTCTTTTTTAAGCTCGATCAAGAGATCCTCGATCAGAGACAGAGCGCTGTACATCCACTAAAGCCGGGCGATTTGGTAGCACTCAACGGCAATGATAGCAATATGCAAACCATCTACTATATGCATAACAGAGTGCTTGTAACAAATCCGGTATTTAATAAGACCTATAATCTCACACCGGGAGAGGATTGTGAGATAGTCTACTGTACAGAGCCGGACAGATACCGGATCTTTGGGCATGGTGGGCTTTTTGGACTGATAGCGCGTACTGCTACTATCTTAGCGGATAATGATATCAGCATCAACGTAGCACAGCGTAACACACGCTTAGTCAACCTAATATCGGCAGACGATACCGGCACCAAGCGCAGCGTGGATGCAATAATGAGTGATATCTATAGCGGTAAGCCTTATAAGGCTGTACAGAGTAACTTGCTTGGTAACTTGCAGTCTATCCCAATGACGCAGACCACGAGCAATCAATACTTAGTGCAGTTGATCGAGATGCGTCAATACATCTACAGTCATTTTTACGAGTGCCTTGGGCTGCAAACGCACGACAATATGAAAAAAGAGCGCCTTATAACCGAGGAGATCAACGACAATGAGGAGTTGTCTGCGCTCAACATTGATGATATCTTGGTAAGCATCCAAGAGGGCTTGCAACGTGTCAACACTATGTTTGGCACGGATATCAAGGCATATCTTAATCCCATCATCCAGAGGGCGCACGAGCAGACCGAGGCAGCAGCAGAGGACGTTGAGGATACTATCGAGGAGCCTGCCGAGGATCAGGCTGAGGAGCCTGCCGAGGATCAGGCTGAGGAGCCTGCCGAGGATCAGAGCGAGGAGCCTGCTGAGGATCAGACCGAGGAGCCTGCCGAGGATCAGACCGAGGAGCCTGCCGAGGATCAGACCGAGGAGCCTGCCGAGGATCGGACTGAGGAGCCTGCCGAGGATCAGAGCGAGGAGCCTGCTGAGGATCGGACTGAGGAGCCTGCCGAGGATCAGAGCGAGGAGCCTGCTGAGGAGCAAAAAGTATCCATCGAGATCCACGCCGAGGATCAAGCCGAGGTGCAAGTAGAGATCCAGCAGGATCAAGCCGAGGAGCCTACAGAGCCGGAGGATCCCCCGGAAGATCCGGAGGAGGTGACAGGCGATGAATGATCGTTGGACACCGTGGCGAGAGGTATCAGCAGGGCTTACAAGCAACCCATTTGAGCAGATCAGTACTTTGCTTGCATCCATCAACATGGATACAGATGCAGCGTGGTGGCAGTTTAACGAGGACTACCGCGATGCAGATACATGGTATACGGATCAAGCGGAGATCCTAAAGATCTTTGAGATCGTGGCAAATGCCAACAAGTCCAAGTATCAGGCTCTTATAGATACCTATCCATTTAGTGAGATGCGCCGCAAAGTGCGTACACCGGATATCACAAGAGAGCTGACGGCAAGCAGCACCGGATCCGCTGATGTGACACGCAAACAGACCGAGACTCAGACCGAGACCCCTATAGGATATGGGCAGACACGCACTCACAGCGTAGCCCCCTACGATACTACCACGTTTAAAGCCGAGTATCAGGACAGTATCACAAACAATGGCAGCCGGACGGTAAGCACATCGTACTCAGGGGATCCGGATCACACTGAGAGCGAGTCAAGCGGTACACGCACGGACACCGAGACCGGCAACGAGACAACCACAGAGACCGTTATAGGCTCAGACAAGCTTACTATGTCTGAGGCTATGGCAGATATGGCAGCAGCAGCTAATATCTTTAGCATCATCGAGCGAGATATAGCAGCTAAATTATTTGTACAAGTTTGGAGGTAAACCATGGAAGTAAAACAGATTGCAACCATTTTAAACACCATTACCGAGGAGATTACCGGAGAATCCGGTATCGTGCAGGAGGATCTTACCGGAGTTGTTGATCTCGGTAACACAGTTTTTAGTGCGGATTGGAAAGATAACTATGTCAAGAGCATGATCGACCGGATCGGCAAGTCTATCTTTGTTGATCGTCCGTACTCTGGCTTTGCTCCCTCGATCCTTAGATCAGACTGGGAATATGGCAGCATCCTCGCAAAACACCGCACCAAGGATTTTGAGGCGGTAGAAAACCCCTCTTGGAAACTCACACCGGGTACTACTGTAGATCAGTTTGAGTACAATCCGCCGGAAGTCGTACAGGGATTTTGGAATCAGCGTCAGAGCTGGCAGATCGAGTGCAGTTTTGCGGAGGAGCAAGTTAAATCTGCATTTACATCAGCGAGCGAAATGAATGCATTTTTTAGCATGATCGAGAGTACTATCGACAGCAGCCGGACGCAAAAGATGGATGCGCTTGCGATGCGCTGCATCAATCGCTTGATTGCAGGCACAACCGGCAACCAAGCGGCAGCTATCAGAGCAGACTACCAAGCAATCTATGGAGCAGCGCCAAGCAACATCCTAAACCCTGACTTTTTGAGATTTTTGGCGTACAAGGTACTTGACTATAAGGATCTCTTAAAAGTGAGATCCACGCTATTTAATCAGGGGAGCGCCGGATATAATCGCCACACCCCGCCGGAGTTTTTACACGTTGTAATGTGTAGCGCGGTCGGCAGAGCGCTCGACGTATTTTTACAGTCTGATACCTATCACGAGGACTTTACAGATATCGGATCCTACGAGACTGTACCATACTGGCAGGCGGTAACAGCATCTAACGCTATAGATCTTGCAACGCGCATGAGTATCAGCATTGCAGACGGTGAGAGTACTTACACGCTTGATAATGTTATGGGTGTTATGTTTGATCGTGATGCCGTAGCACTTAACAATACTAATATGCGTGTAACGTCCTCTTACAACGCTAACGGCGAGTACTACAATAATTTTTACAAAGTCGACACCAATTGTATGGTCGATCTCAACGAAAATGCTGTTGTACTACGCTATGTATAAATAATCGTGATGCAGCGTCCCTGATCGGGGGCGCTGCAAGCATAAAAGGGGTGATTTTTTGGCTATTAATATACGCTTAGGAGTATGCAACGAGGATCCGCGCAAGCTCGATAAACGTCCAAACTTTGAGAGCAGCAGCCCGGTAACAGTGGCAGCGGATATAAAAGATAGCTGCTCACTTAATGCTCCACAATTTGTGCTTACTGCATCCTTGGTGGATGTATCGAGCTATAACTATCTCCATGTAGCAGCGTGGCATGATCGCTACTACTTTATAGAGGATTTTGTAGTGATGCCCGGCAGCCGGATCTTGATCCGGTGCAGCGTGGACGTGCTTACATCCAATGCGGATGAGATTTTACAGCTCACGGCTATGGTATCCAGATCGCAGAGCCGCAAGAGCGCTTACTTGCCAAACAGCAGCTATCACGCATATAATAGCCGGGACTGCATCACTATACCATTTGATCGCACTCCGTTTACAGCCAACTATGCAACGGATCAGGTGTATTTGCTGACGGTGATGGGCGGATCGCAAGGGGGGAGCAATCCATGATTAGTGCTGATTTTTATCCAACCGTGATAACAAATCCTGTTACAGGTTTAGAGGTTACTGACGGTATAGCAAATTTACAATTATCAGAGCCATCTAATGCGTATTGGTTAGGATGGATAAGCCCTAATAACATACCAGATAGTTTTTTACCATCCAATTGGGCATTATCAAATATAGCGTTAACTTTTAGTGTTATTGGTAAGGATAGCAACCATAATATTGGTTATATATCCATGTATACGACAAGTGCAACAACGGCGAGTGTAATACAATTGTATCCCACAGACCCAATTACTGCTTATAATTATCCGCGATATATCAATAAATTTGACGTAATGGGCGGCGGCAGTCTTGATAATTTGTATTGTAATATGGGCGTTTTTTTAGAGTATGGATTAAGTGCTGATAATGTTACAAATGCATTTTTGCGTACAACATCAACAGCATCCCCATATAATATAGACGCACATGATTTTTTTAATGATACAGCAACGATAGATATATCTGTACAAATCACCGGATCATCTTACTACACAAAATCAATTAAATATAGCGATTTTAATGATGATGGATATGTAGTAGAGGAGACACAATTTGAGGAGTCTGGTACAACTTATTATCTAAAGGCAACTGTATTTATATTAGGTTATCGTTTTGGCTTTATCCGCGATATGACACAACAAAGCCAAACAGGAGCATATACAAATGCACTACCGTCAATAGACATAACTGCAAACGATAAAAGATTTGTCACAGGTATTGCAGGATGGGGTACTACGGTATTAGCACAACGGGTTAATAAATCCGGCGCGTTTACAAATGCGCTTTGGACTAATGGATTTTACGGCAATTACGGATTTATAAATTTTGGAGTTAATGCAACTATACCGTTGTCAGACATTGCAAAAAATCCGCAATCAAGTTATGCACCACACTCAATACATGGCAATGTGTTTGTTTATAATTTATCAACATCCTACACAGAGTTATATAGATTTTATACACCCACGGAGATTTATAAAAATTACGCTTTGTTAATAAGAGTAACAAAATCTAATGCTACAACTATATATGGTTATAATAACGGTGATAATTATGCACCATACATCACAGCAGATGACGAGTTTACAGCATCTCTAATTACAGGCGATTTGTCAGACGATGATTTTAAAGCAAAATTACGTCCGTGGCAGTACGATGTAGATCAATGGGCTGATAATGATTATACAGAGGACGATTTACCCCCCTACGAGCCGGGAGGAGATGGGGACGATCAAGGCAGCAACACAGGCAGCGTACTCAGACCGACAACCCTCGGAGTAGGAGGTACAAACGGATTTATTACTCAGTACAGTTTGACGGCGGCACAGATCGCCGAGATTGGGCGCTTGCTCTGGCTCTCGTTCACTGATCCAGACTACTACAAAAATTTTCTGTTCACGCTCACGACAACAGGCACACTAAACTTGTCAAATCTACTCGATTATTTTGTTTCGCTCAGGGTGTACCCGTTTCCGCTTATCAACGTACCATCACACGCAGCAGCAGGACAAGATATGTGGATAGGTGCCGGGCTTGTGCCGCTATCATTTAACACCAATTTGCACACTATCAACAACTACGCAGACTACATAGATGCAGGATCTTGCAACATCCCACGCTACTACAACGATTTTAGAGATTTTGCGCATACTCAGATCATGCTATATTTGCCGTACTGCGGCACGGTGCAGCTCAACCCGGCGGACGTGGTAGGATCCACGCTACACGCACAGTATGCTGTAGACTTTGCCACCGGAGGCGTTACGGCTTATGTGGACTGCACAACGTGGGACGGATCACAGTTTGTTATCGCAGTACTCACCGGCAGCATAGGCGCAGATATACCACTCACAGCATCCAACGCCGCCCAGATTGCCGCGAGGATCGCAGGCGATGCGCTCAACTTTGCCGGTACAGTTGGCGAGGCGATATCGTCAGACGTTGGGCGCAGCGCTCAGGCTATCGGCTCAGCAGCTACCGGGGACGTTGTGGGCGCAGCTATAGGAGTAGCCAATACATATGCAGGCAGGATAGGAGGAGCGCTTGACGTGGCTCAGACAGGCTTACAGATAGCAACTGCTGAGGGCGTAAAGATGCCCATGCTATCAGGCGGCAGAGGATTCGGATCATTCGGAGCGCCGCAAACGGCATATGTACAGATCCGTCGCGGCATATACGCAGAGGGGCAGCAGCCCACGCAAGGATTTAAAGAGGCATACGGAGAGGCATACGCAAAGCCGGTTCAAGTATCATCATGTGCAGGCTTTACAGTGTTTGCCAATGTGGATACGTCCGGACTCCAGTGCGATGCGCTGGAGCGAGAGCAAGTAAAAAAGATGATGCAGGCAGGCATATACATTTGAGAGCAAGCCCCCTTGGAGATCGAGGGGGCTTTAGCGTAGTAAAAAAGCGAGAGCAAGCAAATCACATGAGAGTAGCGAGTTAATACATACCGATTAAATCGGTAGGCATTGATGGGAATTGTTACACCGAGCCGGGTGTGTCGGGATCCC
>JAZNTY010000233.1:0-5072 GCA_045592005.1 Alistipes sp.
AGAGACCCTTACTGCCGATGTAGTTCTCTCGGCAGTGGGTATTAAGTCAAATATTGAGAATATCGGACTTGAGCAGCTTGGCATTGCCGTTGAGCGCGACAAGATTGTAGTAGACAGCAATTTCCGCACAAATATTCCTACGGTATATGCCGTTGGAGATATTATCGCTACGCCAGCACTTGCTCATATAGCATCAACTGAGGCAATTCGTTGCGTAGAGGGTATTTGCGGACTCAGCCCTGAGCCTATTGACTACTCTGTAATACCATCGTGCATATTTACCACCCCGGAGGTTGCATCTGTGGGTATTACCGAGAAGCAAGCCGTAGAGCAGGGCATAGAGCACACTATTGGCAGATATCAGTTTGCCGCCTCTGGAAAGGCTATGGCTGCAGGCGACCGTGACGGTTTTGTAAAGATTATCTTTGACAGTGAGAAGCGCGTAATTGGTGCGCACATTGTAGGAGCAAATATAGTTGAAATGCTCGGAGAGGTCACTTTGGCAAAACAACTTGGCATAACAGCAGAACAAATTGCACACACTATCCACGCACACCCTGCAATGTATGAGGGCATCGCCGAGGCTGCCGAACAAGCACTTGGCTGCGCGATACATGCGTGAGCTAACGCAACTCCGTCGCTTTGACAGAGATAGAGCATAAAATCATAAAATAGCAGTCGCGGAAGTACTAAAAGCGTACGGTCCGCGACTACTATTTAAGGGATACTATTGCAACAAAATTATTTGAGTTTGTCGCGAAGATAAAAATAGTACACAGCCAAACCTATCCAGCTGGTGCAGAGAATAAGCAGAGCTGAAAGCAGTTTAACCGGCATATCAGTAGCCTTTTTCTTAGTAAAGAGCTCATACACAGCGTAAATACACAAAACTACGCCTACCAAATAGAGTAATGTTCCCATAGTAACTTTGTTTTTAATGTTTATAAAATAGTTTTCACAAAAGTATCATCATCATAGACCACATCGCTCAAAAAGAGCCCTTGAGCCGGAGCTCCGGCACTTGAAAGCGAGAGGTCACAAGCCTCAACGATTTTGCAGAATTCATCCACACTATATCTTCCACGACCTACATCTACAAGAGTGCCGACAATAGAGCGAACCATATTTCTCAAAAATCTATCTGCGCGAATGGTAAAGCACAATACGCCATCAGCCTCAACACTCCAGTGAGCATCCATAATGCGACAGATATTGGTCTTATTGTTCGAGTTAAGTTTAGCAAAGGAGGTAAAGTCGCTATACTCCAACAATTTGGCTGCTGCGCAGTTCATCTTCTCCACATCCAAAGGCACATAGTACAACCACGCCGAATGGCGTCTAAATGGGTTTTTGACTGCCGAGATAAAGTAAGTATACTCGCGCTCCCGGGCATTAAAGCGAGCGTGTGCATCGGCAGAAACAGGAGTTATGGAGTAAAGGGCTATATCCTTCGGCAGCATCATATTGAGTTTATAGAGTAGCTGCGGGATATCAAAAGTAGCATCAGTATCAAAGTGCGCAACATAGTACGATGCATTTACACCCGTATCAGTTCGTCCCGCGCCCACAATCTCTGTAGGGGTGCGCAGTAATTTTGTCAGTGCAGTCTCAATAGTCTGTTGCACTGATGGCATATCGGGCTGTCGCTGCCAACCGCAATAGGCGGCACCATCGTATCT
The DNA here is from genome assembly GCA_045592005.1 of Alistipes sp. GTDB lineage: Bacteria > Bacteroidota > Bacteroidia > Bacteroidales > Rikenellaceae > Alistipes. The sequence goes on from JAZNTY010000233.1 coordinate 1,680, forward strand.
AAGTTCGACAAAATATCGCATACACAAAGGTAGTAATTTTGTAGTAAATGCCAAAATTTTTGACTATCTTTGCATGGTTATATCACGCCGAAGAGTAATATTTTTGGCATTTTATTCTCTATAGAAGAAACTGAAAAATTTACAGCTATGAAATCGTTACTCGCACTAACACTATTATTTTCAACCGTTTGCGGAGTCAAGACCTCTTACTTTATTCTTCGATATGAGCGTTTTGCCGACAAGGTTATCGAACGCCACGACTCTTTTGATAATCAAGAGTGGGAGGAGACTATTGCCAAATATCAGGAATTTCGCGCTCAGTACAAAGAGCTATCGGGTCAAATGAGCAACGAGGAACGCTCAAAAATAGACCAGCTAAACCACAAACTCAACGCCCTTATTATCAAAGATAAAGCCTCCAAAGTCTTTGGCACGGTAGGGGAGTTTGTCAATGAGGCTGCGGGAACGGTCAAGGAACTATTCAAGTAAGCATTTTCGACAAAATAGTATGGAGGGGTTTATAAACCCCTCTGTTTTTGGATGTTTATATTTTTTGGAGTATCTTTGTCGTTTGTAACCAAAAAGTAGAACTATGAAAGCAGCAATTATCGGCTACGGCAAAATGGGACAGCAGATAGAGAGAGTACTCCTTGAACGCGGTCACTCCGTAGACCTTATCATAGACCAGGAAAATATCGAAGAGTTAAACAGTACCAATCTCGCAGGTATAGATGTGGCTATCGAGTTTACAACCCCTACCACAGCGTATTCCAACATCCGTACCTGCATAGAGGCGGGAATAGCTGTAGTCAGCGGTACAACAGGATGGACCGAGCGCCTACCTGAACTACAGGAGCTATGTCGTCAAAAGGGTAGTACAATGATATACTCCTCAAATTACTCTTTAGGCGTAAATATCGCCTTTCGCCTCAACCGCCGCCTTGCTGAGCTGATGAACAGCTACAACAACTACAATGTGCGTATCGAAGAGATACATCACACTCAGAAGAAAGATGCCCCAAGCGGCACTGCCATAACCCTTGCTCAGGATGCTATAGCCCGTCTCACGCGCAAAAGCCGCTGGAACTGCATAGAGCCTCAAAAGGGGGAGCAGAGCCAGGCTACAGCCGAGAGCGTCGAGATAACATCACTCCGTGAGGGTACTGTACCAGGTACCCACACCGTAACATACGAGTCGGCAGATGACACCTTAGAGATAAAGCACACCCTCAAGAGTCGCAACGCACTTGCAACAGGTGCGGTTATTGCAGCTGAGTTTATCTGTGACAAGAAGGGCGTATTTACTATGGATGACCTATTCAAAGAGTAGCAGCTATGAGAAAGTTTTGGAGTAACAAGTGGGTTAAATTCACTGTTATGGCGGTGTTATACACATTGCTATGCGTAGTTTGGACCGGTAATTTATGGATGCTGCTCGGTCTGCCGATAATCTACGACCACTACATTTCGCGCCTATTTTACCGTTATATATGGCACTACAATGACCTTTTGTGTCAGCGTTCATCCCTCTATCGCAGTATCTGGGGTTGGATAGATGCTATACTGTGGGCTACAGTGGCAGCATCACTGTTACATATCTTTGTCTTTCAACTATACAAGGTGCCTACATCGTCAATGGAGAAGACCATTCTTATCGGCGACTATCTCTATGTAAGCAAACTCTCATATGGTCCTCAGGTACCAAATACTCCTATCGCTATGCCGTTTGTATTCAACACTATGCCTTGGTCGACAAGCCAAAAGTCGTACTGCGAGGCTATAAAGTGGGACTACCACCGTCTTAAGGGTCTCAAGAAGATTAAGCGTGGCGATGTGGTAGTATTTAACTACCCTGAAGGCGACACAGTTCTTATATCAAAGCGTCTGACTGCTTCGCCTGGAGTAAGCTACTACGATATGCTACGCAACTATCAGCAGACCTACGGCATCGAGCAGGGTCGCAAACAACTCTACGAAGACTACGATATCATAGCTCGCCCTGTAGACAAGCGCGAGAACTATATCAAGCGCTGCGTGGCAATACCTGGTGACAAGATTAAAATCGTTGGCACAAAACTATTTGTCAATGATGTTGAGCAGCAGACACTCCCTACACAGCAACATATATATTTCGTACAGACTTCAGCACCTCTTACCGACTATGCCCTCAACAAAGCCGGTATCCGAGAGTGGGGCGGCTCTATGCCGTACTACTATCTTACAATGTCAGAAGATGTAGCGGCACAGGTGGCTAAAATGGCTATTGTAGAGTCGGTGGTACGATATGACAATACACAATCGGGATTAGAGTTTTTCCCCAATAATAATTCCTTCGAGTGGACTCAGGACAACTTTGGCGAGCTGTGGATACCTCAAAAGGGGACAACTATAACTCTCACGCTCCAGAACCTACCTCTCTATCGCCGCATTATCGAGAAATATGAGGGTCACTCTCTTGAGATTAAAGATGGCGTAATACTCATCGATAACGAGCCGGCAACTCAATATACTTTTGCAATGGACTACTATTGGATGATGGGCGACATCCGCCACAACTCCGCTGACAGTCGCTTTTGGGGCTTTGTACCGGAGGACCATATTGTTGGTAAGGCATCATTCATAGCCCTCTCTATCGGAGAAGAGGGTATTCGTTGGGATAGGTTATTCAAAAAGGTGGAGTAGAGTATGACAGAAGTCTCAGATAGCTATCTTACTATCGCCAGCGCTGCAGAGTGTACTATGCGTGAGCGTAGCAGTAAGTTCCTCTCCTTTGCATATCCTGTAACAGATGAGGAGCAGATACGCACACATTTAGACTCGCTCCGCAAACGCTACTACGATGCTACACATCACTGCTATGCGTGGCGTTTGGGTCCTCACGGGGAGCACTTCCGCGCAAACGACGACGGAGAGCCCTCAGCAACCGCTGGCAAGCCTATATTGGGACAGATGTTATCTAACAACATAACAAACTGCTTGATTGTTGTGGTTCGATACTTCGGAGGTACAAAACTCGGAGTCTCAGGACTCATACAAGCTTACAGAGAAGCAGCTGCCGATGTTATTGAGCAGAGCACCATCATCGAAAAGACCGTAGATACACTACTGAGGGTCGACTTCTCATATATGGCAATGAATGATATTATGCGTATCGTCAAAGAGGAGTCCCCAACCATTGTCGAACAGTTGTTTGACAATCTATGCTCACTAACCTTAGCTATGCGACAGAGCAGAGCACAAACCCTTATCGGCAAGCTGAATAAGGTCAGCGGAGCTACTATTGAAATTTTGGAAAATGAGCTATAATTCGATTTATATAAAGGGCGCAAAGGTACACAACCTCAAGAATATAGAGCTAAATATCCCGCATAACAAGTTAGTTGTTATTACCGG
>JAZNTY010000234.1:0-5883 GCA_045592005.1 Alistipes sp.
ATACACCGTGTTCCAAGATGCTGCGCTTTGGTCAAAATCCTTTTGACGACTGCGATATTAATATCTCTATGGTGGTTATCTGTGGTGGTGACGGAACTATAAATTATGTAGTAAACGCTATGCTTGCTAAGGGTCTTGATTTGCCTTTGGCGGTAATACCATCTGGTACGGCAAATGATTTTGCCGGTGCTATAGGTATGAGTTCGCGTACTGATAAAGCAGTGCAACAGATACTCTCAGGCTCGCTGCATAATGTAGACTTAGGTCGTGTGAATGACCTCTACTTTGTCAATGTGTTCAGCTTTGGTATGTTTACCACTACTTCGCAACATACTCCGGAGAAGGTAAAGCGACAACTCGGCAAGGCTGCCTATCTTATTGAAGGGTCTAAGGAGTTGCACCATCGCGAATTTGTGCCCCTCCATATAGTTCATGATAATGGATACTTAGATGTTAATAGTACCATAGCGCTCATCTTCAATGGAGAAACTGCCGGACGCTTTCCTCTTGCCCGTAATGCCTCTATCTGTGACGGACTGCTTGACCTTGTTATTTTGCGTAAGTGCTCCCTTGTCCGTGGGGTTATCTCTGCCATTAAATATCTTATCAATGGTACTACCAACGACGAGGTTATTCATATTCGCACCTCGCATCTATCTATTACCTCCCCGATTTCGCCTCTTACCGATATGGATGGACAGCCAAGTGCTGAATTTCCATTGGATGTGGAGTGTTTGAAGAGCAGACTGAAGGTAATATATTAACCACTACAACTACGCAATAGCCGCAGCCAAAATCTCTATTGGGTGCATTACCTTTTTGGTTGTAGACATCTCTATTTGCCACTTACAGGTCTCGCAGTCGGTACTTACAAAGTCGCACTGAGAGTTCTCAATATAGTCGAACAAAGTGCTACCGATATCCTGAGATGTTTGGTAATTCTCGCTCTTAAAACCGTATGTGCCGGCAATGCCACAACACTGAGATGGAGCAGTTATAAGCTCAAGGTTCGGTATCATCTTAAGCACCTCGATAGAGTAACGACTCCAACCTAAACGCTCAATATGGCAAGCGCTATGGTAGACAATACGCTGCTTAGGCAACTCCTCCTTAAATTTGAGAGCTACATTCTCCTCAGCAAGGATGTTGTAGACCAAGCGGGTTGCTAAATCAATATTGTCGCGTACAGAACTATTGTCTAAGCCGAGCAGATGATGATATTCGTCGCGTAGGGTAAAGGTGCAAGTAGAGGATGTTGCAACAACTTTAAGACCCTTAGCTACAGCCTTGCTGATGCTCTTGAGGTTGGACTGAGCTTGCTTTGTAGCCTTGTTGATAAAGCCGTTGGATATAAGAGCTACGCCACAGCACTTCTCTTTATCGAGCAACTGAACGCCATAACCTAAGGCGTTGAGAACCTTAACTAAAGCCTTTCCCAAATCAGGGTTGTTATAGTTGACATAGCAGCCGTGAAAGAAGGCTACTTGCTTAGAGTATAGAGCCTGCTCTTTGCGATGCTTCTTGAGCCAACTTTCAAAAGTGCCGAAGGAGTATTTCGGGAATATGCGGCGATGGTCAACATTCATAACCCCCTCGACTATATAGCGCATAGGCTTTAGTCCCAGCGTGGCATTAACTACAGGGGCGACTTTTGTTGCTATACCGCCCACAAGGTCGGTGTTGGCTAGGGTAAACTCCCTCAGACCAGGGCGTTTTGTTGTGTGTTTTATACGGGCAAGCTGGATAATATCGCCAATGCGCACATCCGATGGGCAGGCAACTTCACAGCGCTTGCAGTTTAGACACATCTCTACAGCAGGGTCGTAGTATGGCGCGCCCTTCATACGCAGGCGCTCGCCATCTGGACCGGCTTGCTTTGGACCAGGATAGAGAGGGTTAACGGCTGCCACAGGGCAGTAGACGGTGCAGACGGTACATTTGGTACACTGCTCAAAATTTTCGCTATACTGTTTCATCTTCGCACACACTAACGGTTAATTATTGTTTGAGCTACGCTGAGGGCGGTAATCATAGCCACGCCGCCACCACAGCCCTCCTTTACAGGGTCGCATCCGGATAAAACGGAACCACAGCCGTAGAGGTTTGCTACAGTGACGCCTCCCTTGAAAATGTTGAAAAGGTTGTCTGTAGCCACGCCACAGCGCATAAATGGCTGTGCGTTGTATATGTTGCGGTCAACCAATACCTGCTCAACCATATCTATATCTGCCCCAAAGAGAGGTTCTATAACCCCTTGTCGTGAAGTCTCAAGTCCCTTACCTATAAAACTACCTGAAGCTAAAACGAAATTCTCGGCAGTAAGAGTGATATCTTTGGAGGTAGTTATGCTTGCTATCTCTCCCTGTTCATTTGCGGTGTAACTTACGGCACGGTGACCGTTGAATATTGTGCCGCCCATCTCCTCGAAGGTACGACGCAAAGCGCGCTCAATCTTAACACCCTCTACAGAGGGGGACATTGTTGCTACTACATAGGTCTTGTATCCTGTGGCGCGCTCCACTCGCTCTCTAATATTTTGATGGCAGAAACCAAAAACAGATGGTAGTATAACTGCATCTACATCGCCTACATCACGCATAATGTTATGAGTCAGAGCATCAATATTTTCCTGCTTGTCAAAGACGCGGGCAATATGTACGCTGCGTAGCTCAGTAGGGTTGTTGCGGCGCTGCTCAAACTCTGGAAGAGAGAAAGTGTGCACCTCTACAGATATGCCCCAGCCTTTGAGAGCATCGATGATAAACTGTGAATATGAGTCCAAGAAACCATCGAATAGGTATACCGCAGCGCTCTTAAACTCCGGCAGAGGATTTTCGCTCGACAGGGCGCCCTCTAATGAGAGCCAACATTGGCGCATAGAACCTATAGGGGTCATTATGTAGTGGTTGCGCTCTGCGGAGCCTTCGGTGCTTACACCTGCGATGTTGAGCAACTCTTTTGCTACGCCGGCAAGAACCTCTACGCGTTCTACGCCAACTTTAGCATATGGATGGTGCTGTGGAAGCTCGGCAATAGCTTTCAGCGGCTCCTCACCCTTATATAAACCCCACGAAGAGGAGGAGAAGTGCAGGCAACTCTGTCCTGCTGCTACAAGGGCTGTCTTTTTGCCATTGCGGGCTAACTCTATGCCGCACATCAGTGCCGAGAGACCGCCTCCAATAATTACACTATCGTATCTCATAGTTCACTCTTCTGATTAAGGTTCGACAAATCGCATACACCATCATAGAGCCAGCTTAGTAGTTCGCCCTCGCGCAAAGTATCGCCCCACGCTACAGCTGACATACCTTTCCAGCGCTCGGCAATAAACTCTTTAAGGTCGCTCTTCGCTGCCTCGGAGCCTTTGCCCGATACCGCAGCCATGACAGATGCAGCACGCGCAGCACAAAGTTCGCCTTGACAGGTACCCATACCTACGCGGGTACGGCGGCGCAGGTCTACAAGGTTCTTGACTCCTAAACAGCTGACGGCATATTCTACCTCTCCTACGCTCACTTGTTCACACTCGCAAACAAGGGCTCGCTTAAAGGCTGTGCTTTGGTCTATATGTTCAACAGATGCTCCATGACGGTTATATATCGAAGCTTTTGTGCCTACACAGTGTATTGAGCGCTTGCTTTCAGTCTCCACAGTGTGCGAAGCGCCAGGTAGCAACTCCTGTGCTGTGGTACATACGGCTGAGGAGCCGAGCTTCTTGCAAATAAGGTCTACGGTCCACTCCGCCATAAGACGATAGGTCATTAATTTACCTCCGGTAATGGTAATAAAGCCCTCTACGCCATCGCGTGTAGCGTGGTCTAAAACTACAATACCGCGGCTGACACTTCTGCCACTTGGGTCATCGTCCGAAGCTACTAATGGTCGAACTCCGGCATAAGCACGCAAAATTCGTGTATGAGCCAATGCCGGCGCAAGCATACAGCCCTCACGCAGCAATAAATCTACCTCATCGGCAGTGACAACCATATTGTCACACTCGTCAAATGGTACCTTGCTGGAGGTGGTTCCTATAACGGTAATACTGTCTCCTGGTACTAATATATCGGCATCCGCAGGTTTGCGACAGCGATTTATAACAACATTGTTCACTCTGTGACCAAATACAAGCAGGGCGCCCTTCGCAGGTAACATATTTATTGTTATTCCCGCTTTGGCTGCAATATCGCGTCCCCAAATGCCGCAGGCGTTAACTGTAATCTGCGCTCTGTATTCTGTGCGTTCGCCATTTAAGGTGTTGAGCACCTTTACGCCGACAACCCTACCCCCTTCTAATACCAACTCCTCAACCAGAGTATAGGTTAAAATGGTGGCGCCGTGTATTTTGGCATCTAAGATATTGGCGGCTGTAAGGCGGAATGGGTCAATAGAACCATCGGGGACAGTCACAGCACCTATAAGACGAGGGTTTACCGACGGTTCCATAGCCAAAGCCTCTTTGGGGTCTATAGCTTTGGCTGCAATGCCAGCAGCGTTGCACGCTTCAACAAACTTAGCCTGAAACTCTAAGCTATCCTCCGGTAGGGTAATAAACAGACCTCCCGTCTCCTCCACGCAGTGTGCAGCTATGCGCCTGAGTATCATATTCTCACGGATGCACTCTTCTGCGCTTTCGCGGTCATTTACGGCATAACGCGCACCAGAGTGCAGCAAACCGTGGTTGCGACCTGTGGCTCCTGTGGCAATATCGCCCCTCTCAATAAGTAGTGCCTTTATGCCGCGTAGCGCACAATCGCGCGCAACACCGGCACCTGTGGCACCACCGCCGATAATAATCACATCGTACAGATTGTTCATTTTTGGTTTTTAGGTGTGTGTTCTATAAGTAACTATTCCTTAGCCCGCAAAGATAATATAAAAACAAACAATATGAAAGTAAATGGACAAAAAATTTATCCATTATCAAAATAAAAAGGAAAGAAAAAGAAAGTTTCTATTGTAATTTGGCAATGTTGTGCGGTTATTTTGTCATTTTTCAACCCTTTTATTAAAAAAAGGAAACCGAGAAGTCTCGATTTCCTTTCAAATGTAGCCAATTAAGTCTTATACTACACCCTGCTCCAACATAGCCTGAGCGACTTTCATAAATCCGGCGATATTAGCACCTTTAACATAGTTTATATATCCGTCTGGCTGTGTGCCATACTTAACACAAGCGGCGTGGATAGACTCCATTATATAGTGTAATTTCTCGTCTACCTCGGTAGCAGACCAGCTAATGTGCATAGCATTCTGGGTCATCTCAAGACCAGATGTTGCAACGCCACCGGCATTGACAGCCTTACCCGGTGCAAAGAGGATACCAGCACTCTGGAAAGTAGCGATAGCCTCTGGAGTACAACCCATATTAGATACCTCAGCGGCGCACCAAGTGCCATTGGCTATAAGTTCAGCGGCATCGTCGCCATTGAGCTCATTCTGGAATGCGCATGGCAGAGCGATATCACACTTAATGCTCCACGCCTTCTTGCCTGGGATAAATGTTGCATCTGCAAACTTCTCTGCAAATGGAGCAACGATATTGCGATTTGATGCACGCAGGGCGAGCATATAGTCAAGCTTCTCTTTATTCATACCCTCTGGGTTGTATACAACGCCATCTGGACCAGAGATAGCGACAACCTTTGCCCCCAGCTCGGTAGCCTTTGTAGCAGCACCCCAAGCGACATTTCCGAAGCCTGAGATAGCCACAGTAGCACCCTTAATGCTCTTATCAGCCTTAGCAAGCATATGCTCAACAAAGTAGAGCGCGCCGAAACCTGTAGCCTCTGGGCGAATAAGTGAACCGCCCCAGGTCATACCCTTGCCGGTAAGTACTCCGGTGTTGTATTCGCGCGCCAACTTCTTATACATACCGTACATATA
>JAZNTY010000235.1:0-11775 GCA_045592005.1 Alistipes sp.
AAAATTTTTAAGGGTTAAACTGATATCATTTTGATATCACAAAGATACAACAAGAGAAATGAATTTTCCAAATATTTTCTCAACTTTTTTGCAAAAAAAATATGCCGAGTATATAAATTCTCGGCATACCTATATTTATAAGATTTTTTACTACCAAACCTCTGTAACCTTATACTCCTCTGGGGCAGCGAGGCTATAGTCGGCATTTTCAATGACATAGTCGCATGTATACTTACGACCTTTGTCGTCGGTAGCTACAACCTTAACCTTTGCGTTAGGGTTTTTAAGAGTGTAGATATACATATGGTGGCAAGGAGAGCAGTAGTTTTTGCGGGTACTGCCCTTTTTGTGACCACGACCCACGACGCCGGTATGGTAGCCTATAGCCCACCAATCTTTGCTTGAGGTAAGCGAAGGGTGTTCGTCACCGCGGAATGGCGATGGCTTCATCTTCTTCATCTCGCCAGATAACTTGCCATCTTCATAGAGTTCTATCTTCCAATCTTTGTCCGCAAACCACACATTTGCCAAAATTTTATCGGCGCCAAATGGCAGTGTAGGCTGCTCGTGCTTACCTCCGAAGGTTGCATTTCCACGATATAGGCGTAACTGATAGTCAATATCAAAGCCGGTGCCCTTATAGCGGTGGTCAACAACTTTATTGCCCTCTATATCGAATATGCCGTAGCCATTAGGTGTTCCGTCACCATTATTACGGCTCCACCACCAGCAGCCCGATGCAGCACCGAGGATATACTCGTGAATACCATTCTTGTGGGTAAAACGGCGAGTATAGTGGGTGTGACCCGACATAATTTTACATTCGGCATACTCGGAGAGCATTTTGAGCACAGCCTGCACGCGAGGAGATTTGCGCATATGCTCCAGTGGAATGTGTACGCAGAAGACAACCATCTTATCCTTTGATACATAGCTCAAATCCTTGCGCAGCCACTCAACTTGTTCGTCGGTAAAATCGCCGTGGTATTTTTTGAAGTTGTTGATATCGTCATAGACAATATCATTCATCGAAACAATATGCACATTGCCACGGTTCCAGGAGTAGTTTATTGGACCAAAAGTAGCCTCAAACATACGCTGTAGGCGCACCGAAATAGTCGAATTTCGCTTACCAAGAGCCACAGGTTCATAGTCGCAGTCGTGGTTACCTATGGTCTGGAATATAGGCATACCGATATTCTCGGCTCTCATCTCCTCCTTAATCATAGGCATCAAGTAGTTGGCGTTGCGCGGACCTTCTGAGTAGACTATATCGCCCAAAGAGACAGCATAGCAAGGAACTTTGCTCTTCTTTGCTGTCTTTTTGAGGTCTGGAGCAGTCTCAGAGTGAAAACGGTATACATGACGCAGGTTCTGGCACTGTGGGTCAGCAACCATTATAAGGCGGAAATCATTCTCAATACCACCCTTAAGAGGCTGAAGAACGAAATCGTAGACCTTGTCATCAGTTAGTTTTTTATAAAAACATGGATGACCCTGACGAAGTGGTACGCGGTACTGAGCCGGGATGGAATAGTATACATAGGCAGCCTCTTCGTGACGATTGAAGGCGTAACGACCCAGAGTATCTGTGGCTACTACAGTATAACCATCAGTGACAACAACGCCCTCAATGGGTGTACCATCGGTGGTACAAATCGTTCCCGAAACATCAGCATTTTGAGCCATAGCTATAGCGCTAAAACTCAAAATGGCTGTCAGTGTGATAAAAAGTTTTCTCATTTTAGTCTATCTTTTAGTTGGTTATATTGCTCTCTGTTGACAATACGATAGTGTGGTGTATATGCCTGATTGTATTGTTGACTGTGGTGTACGGCGTATCGCTCAAGCTGCAATAGGGTAGCAATGGTATCGGCATCTGTTTCAAAATTATTGATGGAGGTGCTGAACTCCTCAGCAATCTTCTCAATGCCTTGCCATTCGGTTTGCCATCTGCGTATATCTTCACTTGCTACAGGTTTATAACTCGCTACAAAAGCCTGCGCTAACTCCTGAGCTGAAATTTTGCCCTCCTTTACTGCCTTAAGGTTTATGCGGAAATAGTCGTTACGCCAACCGCAGGGCTCAACATAGCACTCCTCAAACCGTTCAGCATTTTGGCACTCCTTGAGGATATGTTGCTCAACAATATGGCAGTCAGCTAATGCGTGAGCAACGCCAAAGCGATCCTGAAAGAAGCTTTTGTAGATATCTTGCAGCGTAGCCTGTGGATACGAGTGCAATATGCGCTTTATAGCCTGTCGTTGTGCTCTTCAGTCAATATTTACAAGTTCGTATTTCTTAGAGCCAAGACCTATCTGCTCAGCGTAGTCTACGATATGAGTACCGTGCTTTGAGGCGATGCGCTCAAGCAGTGGACCGTTGTCATTACCCTCAGTAGGTTTGATGTTGAACACAATATCAAGGCACGCCTGGTCAAGAGCTACAGGGTCTAAAGAGGCGAGAATACCTACATCTTTCAAAAGTGGGTCTGCAGGGTGTGAATCGCAGTCACAGTCGATAGACATATTGTTCATTACATTGATGTAGATAATGCGTTCGCCATTTCCGAAGTAGTCGTGAACAGACTGTGCAGCAGCTGCCATAGACTCTAAAAAACCGATTTGGTCCTTTGTGAACTGCCAAATCTTAGCAACCTCCTCATTAGCTCCGGCTGAGTGAATATAAGCCTTGCCGCGAGAGGATGCGTTGCCGATAGATTGGTTCTTCAGCACGCCGCCAAAGCCCCCCATAGCGTGACCCTTGAAGTGGGCAAGGTTAATCATAAAGTCATAGTTGGCAAGGTTTTTACCCACAATGTTGTACTTGATGTGTGTGGTGTCTTTAACGGGTATCTTAATCTCGCCCTCGGCATCCATAATATCAACATTGGCAATATCAAAGAAGCCGTGCTCGCGAGCAGCCTCAAGGTGCGCCTCGGTAGTGTTACGGCGACCTGCATAGGCGGTGTTGCACTCAACGATAGTACCGTCTACCTTTTGCACAAGGTTCTTGATAAGCGCAGGCTTGAGGTAGTTTTTGCCACCAGGCTCGCCGGTGCTAATCTTAACGGCTACCTTTCCTGTAGCCTCAACGCCTAAAGCCTCGTATACGCGCACAAGACCCTCGGCAGAAATATCGGTGGTCATATAGACCTTTGGAAGTGCGCCTTCGCTCTGCTGAGCGCAACTGCACAATGTAGCTGTTGCCATAACTGCAAGTATTAACTTTTTCATATTTTTAGGTTGTTATTTTGCTGCTCGTTTGCGGTCTACTTCATTTAACAATATCTTGCGCAGTCGCATAGCTTTTGGAGTGACCTCAACATACTCGTCCTCCTTGATGTATTCAAGAGCCTCTTCGAGTGAAAAAATCTTTGGTGGAGCTATAGATGCCTTCTCGTCAGAGCCTGATGCACGCATATTGGTCAGTTGCTTAGCCTTTGTGACATTTACCGTAATATCGTTGCCGCGAGTATGCTCGCCGATGACCTGACCCATATAGACCTCCTCCATAGGGGAGATAAAGAAGCGACCACGGTCCTGCAATTTGTCAATAGAGTAGGCGTATGCTGTGCCGGTCTCAGAGGCAATAATGGAACCGTTGGTACGCATCTCAATGTCGCCAACATAAGGCTCAAAACCCTTCAGACGGTGTGACATAATAGCCTCGCCAGCTGTGGCAGTAAGCATATTTGAGCGCAGACCGATAATGCCTCGCGAAGGGATGTCAAACTCAAGGCGTGTTCTGCCGTTGTTAGACTCCATATTGGTCAGCACTCCCTTACGACGGGTTGAGAGTTCAATAACTGTTCCTGCGACCTCGTCAGGGCAGTCGATAGTCATCTCCTCAATAGGCTCGCACTTTACTCCGTCAATCTCCTTTATAATAACCTTTGGCTGACCGACCTGAAGCTCATAACCCTCGCGACGCATAGTCTCAATAAGCACCGAGAGATGTAGCACACCACGACCGTAGACAACAAACGAGTCTGCATTCTGACCCGGCTCTACGCGCAGAGCAAGGTTCTTCTCTAACTCGTGGTCAAGGCGCTCTTTGATATGGCGTGAGGTAACATATTTGCCGTCCTTGCCGAAGAAAGGGGAGTTGTTGATAGTAAAGAGCATAGACATTGTCGGCTCGTCAATCTTGATTGGTGGCAGTGGCTCAGGGTTCTCCGCGTCGCATATTGTGTCGCCAATCTCAAAGCCCTCAATGCCTACAAGGGCGCAAATCTCGCCGCATTCTACTCTGTCAACCTTCTTTTTACCTAAGCCTTCAAAGACCATAAGTTCCTTGATTTTGGTCTTTACTTTAGTTACTCCATCGCGCTTGGCAAGGGTCACAGCCTGACCGGAAACAAGGCTGCCGCGTGTGAGTTTACCTACGGCTATACGACCGATGTATGAAGAGTATTCAAGCGATGTAATAAGCATCTGTGGCGTACCTTCGGCTATTTGTGGTTCTGGAATTTCATCGATAATAGCGTCGAGGAGCGGCTGTATAGAGTCTGTCTTCTCGTTCCATTTGTGCGACATCCAGCCTTGCTTTGCCGAGCCGTAGATAGTCTTATAGTCAAGTTGTTCTTCTGTGGCATCAAGGGTAAACATAAGGTCAAAAACCTGCTCGTTTACAACCTCTGGTCGGCAGTTTGGCTTATCCACCTTGTTGATAACAACAATAGGCTTCTTGCCAAGCATAAGCGCCTTCTGAAGGACAAAACGGGTTTGTGGCATAGTGCCCTCAAAGGCATCTACAAGCAGTAGCACACCGTCGCACATATTGAGCACCCGCTCCACCTCGCCACCAAAGTCGGCGTGACCTGGGGTATCAATAATATTAATCTTGTAATCTTTGTATATCACAGACACATTCTTGGAGAGAATGGTAATGCCTCGCTCGCGCTCAAGGTCGTTGTTATCGAGTACAAGTTCGCCTGTCTTAGAGGCTTCACGGAGCAGATTTCCTGCTATAATCATCTTATCGACCATTGTAGTCTTTCCGTGATCTACATGGGCTATGATAGCGATATTTCTTAGTTTCTGCATAAAAAAAGATATTTAACACGCAAAGTTAGCAATTTTCTGCGAAAAAGTATTATTTTTGCCTATCAATTGTTTTGTTTTATATGTGGTTGCTATGATTGGAGTTGCAAATACTACCGTATATATGGGTCGAGTAGAGGAGTTATTGCCACAGTTGCTTACAGCTCGTCGTGTTATTGTCATTACAGATAGTAATATTGACCGTTGTCATCACTCTCTAATCTCCTCTTATGAGCATATAATCATAGGTTTGGGAGAGCAGGCTAAGAGCTTCGCTACGCTGGAGATGGTCTATACCAAACTTATGGATATGTCGGCTGATCGCTCAACATTTTTGTTGGGTGTTGGTGGTGGTGTGGTTACCGATATTACGGGATTTGTGGCTACAACATATATGCGAGGTGTAGACTTCGGTTTTATACCTACCACACTCTTGGCGCAGGTAGATGCCTCCGTTGGCGGTAAGAATGGTGTTAATGTGGGCGGATATAAGAACATGGTGGGTACCTTTTCGCAACCCAACTTTGTTATCTGCGATGTTGCGCTGCTTTCAACACTTCCGGCACGCGAATTTCGCGCCGGTTTAGCAGAGGTTATAAAGGCTGCTATTATCGCTGACCCGCAACTTTTTGCTAAGCTTGAAGAGTCAACATTTGAGCAATTACGCGCTGATAGTAATCTGCTTTGGCATATCATAGAGGCGGCTCTGAAGGTTAAAATAGATATCGTAGCAAATGATGAACGCGAAAAGGGGCTACGCCGAGTACTTAACCTCGGACATACTATAGCGCACGCCATAGAGACGAACTCCAGACTCTATAACCACGGCGAGGCTGTGGCTATGGGTATGTGCTGCGTAGCAGATGTGGCTCTGCGTTATGGAGTACTTACTGCTGAGGATAATCGGCGAATAAAGGCTCTTTGCTGTCACTATGGACTTGCCGTGGAGTTACCTCAGGAGGGTATAGTTCCACTACTTAAAACTATTCGTAAAGATAAAAAGCGAAATGGTAACAGCCTCCACCTTATACTACCAACATCTATAGGCTCTGTGGTCGATAAGCAACTGACTTTTGATGAGATAGAACAGATTTTTATTGCTGAATAATATACAAATTGCTATGATAAAGGGACTTATTTTTGATATGGACGGCACGCTTATTCAAAATATGCCGTACCATATGCGCGCATTTGATGTTCAGGCTCAGCGTCATGGATATCAACTGCTGCAACCTGTAACAAATAGGTTTTATGGTCGTCATAATGACGAGATTTTCCTCAATGTAGCTCCTCAGTGGGTTATTGATAAGTTCGGTCTTCAGTATTTGTCAGAGGAGAAGGAGGCTATCTATCGCGAACTATATGCTGACCATGTGCGCCTTACTGATGGTCTTGAAGAACTTATCTCCGAAGCTAAGAGTAAAGGTATAAAGTGTTATATCGGCTCTGCGGGTCCAAGGGTCAACCTTGAACTTGTCTGGAAAGGTGCTGAACTTGACGGTAAGATTGACGGATATATCTGTGGTGATGATGTGGTTAACTTTAAGCCTCATCCCGAAATTTTCCTTAAAAGTTGTGAGCGTATGGGTCTTAAACCAGAGCAGTGTGTGGTCTTTGAGGATGCAATCTCTGGTATTGAGGCTGGTATCGCTGCCGGTTGTAAAGTGGTTGCTCTCTCTACTACCGCCAAAGCAGAAGATTTAATGGTTGAAGGAGTGGGATATGTAACACCAACCTTCGAGGGTCTTACTATCCAACGCCTTGAAGAACTGTTAGGATAACGAAAAAGTCAACTTACAGTTTTTTGTGTTATGAACCGACTGTTTTCGGTATTATTGTGGCTTATACTGCTTTGTGGATGTTCGGATATCTCCACTTCCGAGACTTCTGAGGATAAGTGTGGTATTTGCATTGTGGGTGCATCATTTGCATATCCTGAAAATGGGTGGTTTGAGATGGCTTGTGAACAGATGGGCTGTGTAGCCATGAACAAGGCTGTTTCTGGCTCTAATATTATCGACACAGCTATGGCGATGTATAACTCACAACTATTTGCTCCAGGCGAGTTAGAGAGTTTTGAGATATTTACTATTATGCATAGCCATAATTTGGATGTGTTTCGCACTGTTATGGATAGGAATTATAGTGTTACGCCTAATATGACGGCTGCCGATGCTTTTGACTATGTTATTTCGCGCTATGTCGAGTTATGCAGAGGTTTAGAGTTTGACCCATCTTCTCGTTGGTATGGTATCGCTGGAGGAAAACCGGTAGATATTATTTTATGTACTCATTGGCACGATGCACGCCAAACTTATAATGACTCAGTTCGTAAGTTGGCTCAGCGTTGGCAGAAATATACTTGGCTATGTGAGTTTGACAAACATATTGGCTTCTCTAAAAACGCTCCAAATCCTATAACGGGTGTTCAAGAGTCCCTCGGCTTTGCCCATCCAGATAGTGGGCGTTCGGAGACTATTAACGGTGTAGAATATGGTTGGCATCCTATGCGAGGACGACAGTCCGAGATACAGCAGCGTATGGCAAAGATATTTGTAGAGTGTTGTAGCTCTTTATAGGTTTATTATAATTTCTCGGCAATGGCAGCAAAAGCCTCCTTATAGTTCTCGCCGATAGGCACATAGTCATCCCCATTAATAAATACGCGACCTTTGGTATAGCCGGTAATGTAGTCAATATTGACAATATATGAGCGATGAACCCTTATAAAACGGTCCGAAGGCAACTCGCTCTCCATATTTTTGAGTCTAAAAAGGGTCACAATTTTACTTCCGTCGGCAAGGTGCAGTCGAATATACTCGCCGGCACTCTCCAGATATATTATGTTGGAGTACTTGACTACCGTCACTTTGTGGTCAGCGCGAATGCTTATAGAACCCTTTTCAGGACTCTGCTCGCTGATGTTAACCAACTCTCTTTCATTACGGTTTTTGAACTCTATCAACTCAAAAATAGAGTGCGCCTTAGATGCTGCTCGGCTGAAATCTTCAAAACTGAATGGCTTGAGAAGGTAGTCTATAGCATCGAGCTTAAAACTCTCAATCGCATATTCCGAATAGGCTGTGGTAAATATTATCAGCGGGCGGTAGGTCAGCTGGCGTACAAAATCCAATCCTGACAGTTCTGGCATATTTATATCAACAAAAATCAGGTCTGTACTTTTGCCGCTATTGAGCCACTGTAATGCATCAACAGCGTTGTCAAAGTCGGCGATAAGTTCCAGAAATGGCACTTTGTCGACATAAGCCCTCATTTGGCGTATTGCTAAAGGCTCATCATCAATGGCGATACATCTAATGCTCATAATTTATTGGTATTTCGAGAGTTACACAATACTTTTCGCTATCTTGTTCTACATTCATTGAGTAGTTTCTTCCGTAGATATGCTCTAATCGGCGTCTGACATTCTCCAAACCTATACCTGAACTCTGCTTTGTATCCCTGTTTTGAGGTACAGAATTCTCAAAAATAGCTGTAATACGCTGCTGGTCAATAGTTATGTCGATATGTATGTACGAGCACATCTTGCGACTCACGCCGTGCTTAAAGGCGTTTTCGACAAACACGATAAAGACTAATGGCGGTACAGAAAGCTTTGGCGGAATAAAATCCGGATAGTTGAAGATTATATCGATATCATGGGAATATCGTATCCGCATAAGGTCGATATAGTTTTTGATAAACAGAATATCCTTATTGAGCGGGATATGGTCAGCTGTAGACTCATAAACCACATGACGCATCATCCCCGATAGCTCTATCAGACCGCGTTTCGCGCTATCGGTATCGATATCTATCAGTGCGTGGATGTTGTTGAGAGTATTCATCAAAAAATGGGGATTTATTTGATATTTGAGATAGTACATCTCAGCCTCAACATTTTCGCGCGCAAGACGCTCATTATCTTCATCGCGCTGCATAGCCTCATAGAACTTTTTGATACCAACATTGGCTCCAAACATAAATACTGATAAAACAATATTCCAATACCATGCAAGGTCGGCAAGGGTAGCCTGATGTGGTAACTCTCCGAAGCCTGTATCTCCGTCAGAGATAAAGTGGTGTTGCTCAAGATATTCAATTATACCAAAAGTTGCAGTACTCGTCGATATGGCGACAAACAGATACCAAAATATGTATCCTCGGTTGAGCAGTAGAGGTGTTAGTATATAATTATTAAAGAGAAAAAGCGCGAGATATGGAGTGATGATACTCCATGCCAAAAATACCTTATTGTAAAAATCGACAGACTCCTCAGCCATCAAAAAGGAGTTGAATATCGGAATAAGGTATATCGCTGTAAAGACAAGTGTATAGAGAACATTCTCGCCAATTGTCTGTTTACGAATAAGTGGTATTTTGCGCTTCATCTTTGTATTATTCAAAAAAGGGACGCATTTCTACGCCCCTGATAGTAGTTGACTACTTGATGCCCAACTTAGAGGCGTTGTATAGGTAGCGCTTGATGCTCTTCTTTGGAGTCTTTTCAAACTCAGAAGGGTAGATGCTGATGGACACGAGTCGCTCATAGGCAGCAATCTGCGCATTGAGAGCCTTTAAGTTTTCCTGCATAGTAGCCTCAAGGGTCTGTCGGTCAATACCCTCACGCTCGCAGGTCTCAAAGTCAGGCTCTACAAGACCGTAGAGTTTGCCGTCGTTCTCAAGCACGAGAGACTCAAGGACAAGTGGCATATTGTTGAGCTTATCCTCAATCTCCTCTGGGTAAATGTTCTGACCGCTACCGGTTAAAATCATAGTCTTGCAACGACCACGAATATAGAGCGTACCGTCTACATCCATAGTACCCATATCGCCTGTATGGAGCCAGCCCTCAGAGTCAATTGCGGCTGCTGTTGCCTCCTCATTCTTATAGTAGCCCATCATCACATTCTCTCCCTTAACCAAAATCTCACCTGTGATATTTTGAGGGTCAGAAGAGTCAATGTGAACATCAATGTAGTCCTTTAGATACATACCGCAAGAGGTAACCTTAAACTCGCGAGAGTCTGGGGTAACGCTGATAAGCGGACCGCACTCGGTCATACCATAGCCGATAGTGAATGGGAAGTGAATTTTCTGCAAGAAAGCCTCTGTCTCCTTATTCACAGGTGCACCACCAAGCACGAAGATACGCAGGTTGCCACCGAATGAGTCGAGCAACTTCTTCTTAATCTGCGCAAAGACGACCTCGTTTACAAGCGGCAGTTTCATAGCGATGCTCAGAGGACCCTTTTCCAAGAGTGGGATAATCTGCTTACGGTAAATCTTCTCCAAAAGCACAGGCACAGCGCAGATAACCTCTGGCTGGACTTTCTGAATTGCTGCAAGCAAAATCTTCGGTGCAGGGATGCGACCCAGCAGGGTGATATGTCCACCCACAGCAAGCGGAGCAAGGAAGTCTACCGCGCAACCAAAGGCGTGTGCAAGTGGTAGGAACGAGAGCGTACGACCACCCTTATGGAAGTAAGGGATAGTTGTGTGGTCGCTGATTGTTGAGATATACATCACATTGGCTGTAAGGTTATTAACAGTCAGCATAACGCCCTTAGAGTAGCCCGTAGTACCCGATGTGTAGTTGAGCAGTATCAGCTGGTCGTTTGGCACATCTGCATACTTAATATCGTCAGCCGTAAAGCCACGAGGGTAACGCTTGCGGTAGTTCTCGGTCATCTGATTGATGCAGCGAGACATCTTGTCGCCCTCACGCTCATAGAGCACATGGTAGTCTGTAAGCGACATTACAGCCTCCACCTGAGGCATCTGGTCGCCATCAAGGTTATCCCAGTAAGAGTCAGTCAAGAAGAGCAGACGGCTCTCAGAGTGGTTTACAATATGGGCGATATCTGTCGGCGTAAAGTCCTGAAGAATAGGCACAATAACAGCGCCATAGGTCATTGTAGCGATGTAAACAACGCACCAGCGTGGAGTATTGCGACCAACAAGAGCAATCTTATCTTTAGGCTTAATGCCCGCCTCGTCAAACATAATGTGCAACTTGGCAATCTCCTTAGCAAAACCGTAGTAAGAGTAGGTCTCGCCAGTAAAGTAGTCAGTTACGGCACTCATCTCGCGGTTCTCGCGGAATGACTGCTCATACATCTTAATTAAGTTTTTTTCAACCATAGTACAATATATTAAATAAGGTGTTTTTATCTCTTTTTCCAGATATAAGTTTTAGGTTCGGTACCATTCTTGAGTCTAACGATATTCTTTCTATGGGTCCATACCAATAGAGAGGCTACAGCTATAGAGAAGATTATAAATGTAGCCGAGAAATCTGCTGTATTGTGATATGTTACAGCCGAGAAAATCGACACAAAAAATGGAAAACAACAACCCGCCGTAATTGATGATAGGGATACATAGTGTGTGAATATAAATACCAATATCCACACTGCAAAGCACATTAGGGCGATAGTTGGTAAAATGCCTGTAATAGCACCAATTAGTGTTGAAACGCCCTTGCCTCCTCTAAAAGAGGCAAAAATTGGGAATATATGACCAAGCACAGCAACTACGACAGCGATAATCTTGAGATTGATAATCCATGCAGGG
This sequence comes from Alistipes sp., assembly GCA_045592005.1. Lineage (GTDB taxonomy): Bacteria > Bacteroidota > Bacteroidia > Bacteroidales > Rikenellaceae > Alistipes. Next base: position 11,622 of record JAZNTY010000235.1, read on the forward strand.
GAGAGCGCTAAATCGAGTTTCATTAGTGACATTGCAGATACAGCAATAAAACCCTTGAGAAAATCTATAACAAACACAGGAAGCGCAGCGCGTAGACCTAATACTCTAAGCATGTTGGTAGCACCGGCGTTTTTACTGCCATAGTCACGCACAT
>JAZNTY010000236.1:0-3897 GCA_045592005.1 Alistipes sp.
TGCAGAAAATAGTATTAAAAAGTGAGATAAATGGGGTAAAAATGTTGAAAATGGCTTAAAAAGCTCATAAATAGCCAAAGTAAAATAAATTACAAAAAGTTATAAAAATTCAAAAATCATTTCTAACTTTGTAAGCGCGAATGGAAAATATAATTGATTATGACTTGCAATGACTGCTGTTATGATGATCAGATGTTGATAAATCTGAAATCTTGCGATTATGAGTATCGTATGCGTTGTGCGTTAAAGTTGGTTATGGAGACTAATTTGTCACTTAGGCATATTGGTTATCTATGTCAGCCTGATGCTCCATATTCAAAATTTAGGAGTGACTTCACAAAGATGTATGGTATGATGCCGGAGAAGATACGCATAGTGTTATCTTATCTGAGTCAAAACTCTATGGAGCGGTATGAGAAAGAGGAAGATGCTGCCAAGTGCAAGAAGTTTTGTGAACTCAAGGCGCTTTGTGAGCAGATTGAGTTGTAAAAAAAGTAGATATAGTTGTAGAATTACGATGAAAAAATCGTAATTTTGTACTCTGTATATAAATAGGTATATAGGTATGAGCGTAGCGTCTTTTTTGAAAGCCGACCATAGTACCGCGTTCTCATTTGAGGTTCTTCCGCCTCTTCGCGGTAATAGTATAGATACTCTCTTTAGGGGTGTTGAGAGGCTTATTGAGTTTTCTCCGGCGTATATAAATATCACGACACATCGCACCGATGTGGTCTACAGAGAGGTCTCTGCTGGTGTTTTTCAGCGTACTACGGAGCGTAAAAGACCAGGTACGGTTGCCATAGCGGCTGCGCTGAAGAGTAGGTATGGTGTGGCTACGGTGCCTCATATAATATGTAGTGGGTTTACTCCGTTAGAGCTGGAGAACGAACTTATAGACCTCTCCTATCTTGGTATCACGGACTTGTTGGTGCTTCGTGGCGATAAGGTTAAGGGAGATGGTAGCTTTGATGCTGAGCGTGGATGTTACTCTCATGCTGTAGAGTTGTGTAATCAAGTTATGGAGTTCAATAGAGGCTCTATGTTGGGTGGGTTGAAACTTGAGATACTTAATACACCCTTCTCCTTTGGTGTTGCCGGTTATCCTGAAAAGCATGAGGAGGCTATGAATATTCAAACGGATATAGAGCATCTTAAAGCTAAGATTGATGCGGGCGCTGAATATATTGTTACTCAGATGTTTTTTGACAATGCCAAATATTTTGAGTTTGTTGACCGTTGTCGTACAGCCGGTATATCGGTGCCTATAATTCCTGGACTCAAGCCTCTCACTTCGCTTACGCAGCAGTCGTTACTTCCAAAAACATTTCATATAGACCTTCCAATGGAGCTCGCCTCGGCATTTAAGCGCTGTAAAAGCAATGATGATGTAAAGGCTCTGGGAGTGGAGTGGGGTATAGCTCAGGCGAAAGAGCTTAAGGCTGCGGGTGTGCCGAGCATACACTTCTACTCGATGAATGCTACGGCATCTATAGAGCAGATAGCTAAAAGTGTATACTAATGGAGAGGTTGTTAGGGATACTTCGTCGCCGTATTGTGGTTTTGGATGGCGCTATGGGTACGATGATACAGCGCTATAACCTTACGGAAGATGATTTTCGTGGTGTGGAATTAGCAAATCATACCCATAAGGTAGCTGGGAATAATGATTTGTTGGTATTATCGCGTCCTGATATTATATCGACTATACATAGAGCCTATTTGGAGGCTGGGGCTGATATTATCGAGACCTGTACTTTTAACTCTCAGTCTGTGTCGCAGAGTGAATATGCTACAGAGTCGTTGGTTCGCCGTCTTAATCTTGCGGCAGTGAAACTCGCTCGTGCTGAGGCTGATAGAATGAGTCGAATAACGCCTTCTAAGCCTCGTTTTGTTGCCGGCTCTGTGGGTCCTACGGCAAAGATGCTCTCTATGTCACCTGATGTAGAAAATCCGGCATATAGAGCTATAGATTTTGATACTCTTAGTCAAGCATATGTTGAGCAAATTGATGCTCTTGTCGAGGGAGGGGTAGATATGTTGTTGGTGGAGACGGTTTTCGATACTCTCAATGCTAAGGCTGCTCTTGTAGCAGCTCAAAATGTCTTTGAACAACGAGGTGTAAAGTTGCCTATAGTGCTATCTATAACCATTGCAGATGCTGCCGGAAGAACACTCTCCGGTCAAACCTTAGAGGCTGTGGTAGCTTCAGTCGCCCACTTTGACCTTATGGCTATAGGTTTGAATTGCTCTTTTGGTGCAGCTCAGATGGAGCCATTCTTGAGTCAGTTATCTAATATAGCTCCTTGTTATGTGAGTGCATATCCTAATGCCGGTCTGCCGGATGCTATGGGATGTTATGATCAAACTCCACAAATGATGGCTGCCGATATTGCTCGATTTGCGGAGCGTGGAATTGTTAATATTGTGGGTGGCTGTTGTGGTTCTACGCCGGATCATATTCGCGCTGTGGCTGAAGCTGTGGCGGATATCGCTCCTCGTAAGCTTGTTGAACGACGATGTAGCTGGCTTGCCGGATTGGAGGCTTTTGATGCCAATGGGGTCTTTATTAATGTAGGTGAGAGGTGTAATGTGGCGGGGAGTCGAAAATTTTTAAGGCTTATTAAGGAGCATAGTTACTCTGAGGCTCTCTCTATTGCGCGTAAGCAGGTCGAGGATGGAGCTATGGTGCTTGATATTAATATGGATGACGCTATGTTAGATGCTCGCCAACAGATGGTGGAGTTTGTGAACCTTATGGCATCTGACCCTGATGTAGCGCGTGTGCCGTGGATGATAGACTCTTCGGACTTTGGTGTTATAGAGGCGGCACTGAAGGCTATTCAGGGTAAAGCTATAGTCAACTCTCTATCGCTTAAGGAGGGCGAACAGGTCTTTATGGAGCGTGCGCGAATTGTCAAGCGCTTTGGTGCTGCTGTGGTGGTTATGGCGTTTGATGAACAGGGGCAGGCAACAACTTTTGAGCGCAAAATAGAGGTTTGTAACAGAGCTTACCATTTACTTACAGAGGAGGTTGGTTTTGAGGCGCGAGATATAATCTTTGACCCTAATATCCTTACTGTGGCAACAGGTATGGCGGAACATGACCGTTATGCTGCCGACTTTATTTTGGCGGCAGAGTGGATATCAAAACATTTGCCAGGAGTGCATATTAGCGGTGGCGTGAGTAATTTGTCGTTCGCTTTTCGTGGGAATAATTACTTAAGAGAGGCTATGCATGCCGTATTTCTCTATCATGCTGCAAGGGTGGGTATGGATATGGCTATTGTTAACCCCTCTACGGCGGTTATGTATGAGCAGATACCACAACAGCTTCGTAAAGCCCTTGAAGATGTTATTTTGGCTACAGATAACCAGGCTACCGAGCGCCTTTTGTGCCTTGCGCCGCAATTTATACAGAGGTGTGAAGAGGAGATGCGGAGTGGAATGGAGGAACAAACTACTATTGAGCAGCGATTGATAAATGCCCTTGAGCGTGGCGATGAGAGCCACTTAGAAGATGATTTACATTCTGCGCTGACTCAGTATGCTACAGCCGCTGCTATTATCGAAGGTCCGTTGATGAAGGGTATGGTCCGAGTTGGCGAGCTATTTGGACAAGGTAAGATGTTTTTGCCTCAGGTTGTTAAAACCGCACGCACAATGAAGCGCGCAGTGGCTATCCTACAACCATATATCGGTTCTCAAAGTGTTGCAGGTGCAAAGGCTAAATATTTGGTGGCAACTGTTAAGGGAGATGTGCACGATATCGGTAAAAATATCGCATCGGTTATTCTGCGTTGTAATGGCTTTGAAGTTATAGACTTAGGTGTTATGGTTGCAGCAGAGAGTATTGTAGCTGCCGCGAGAGAGTATAAGGTCGACTTTATAGCCCTTAGT
>JAZNTY010000237.1:0-3486 GCA_045592005.1 Alistipes sp.
CTGGATTGTCTTCCTAAGCCCGCTTGGCCTCCGACTTGGCACCCGCTGGAGTAAGCTGCTTATAAATGCCTCATTCTCAGGTATGAGTGCAGTTCTCGGTTGCACCTTTGGCGAAGCAGCCTCTACACACTCTTCTCGCCGTATAGTACAGGGACTTATCAAAGAGTGTATTGATGTATGCACAGCTGCCGGTATACGCATCGAACCTGTTCAGGGTAAAGATATCGTTAAACTACTCGACTATAAGAGTCCACTAAAGAGAGCCTTTTCATTCTTTATCATCCCCATAGCTATTCGTAAACACGCAAAGCTAAAGGCTAGTATGCTGCAAGACCTTGAAAAGGGAAAAACCACCGAAGTCGATGCCATCAACGGTGCTGTATCTGCATACGGTCGTAAGGTGGGCTGCCCAACGCCCCTCAACGATAAGGTTGTCGAAATCATCCATCGCATAGAACAAGGCGAACTCCGCCCTACTGCCGAAAATATAAGGCTGTTTAAGTAAGCTATAATATACACCGAGATACATAGGATAATAGCCACCAAAGTATATTAACGCTCGACAACAATCCCAGCGATGGGTAGTACTAATGCGTACAGCCATTGCTGGGATTTTTGTTGGCGGAAGTAGACATCCGCGTTATCACGACAAAATTACTCTTCGTCAGTGTCGGTATAAGCCTTCAGAAGCTTATCCTGCACATCAGATGGTACCTGCTCATAAGAGTCAAACTTCATGGTGTAGGTTGCAGCACCAGAAGTGAGAGATGAGAGGGTGGTAGAGTAGCGATAGAGCTCTGCCAGAGGTACACGAGCCTGGAGGCGATCGAAGCCCTTATCTGAGTCCATACCCATAATCATTGCACGACGATTTTGGAGGTCGCTCATAACAGAACCCATATACTCGGATGGTGTAAGAACCTCAACATTGTAGATAGGCTCCATAATCTTTGGACCTGCATTACGGAACGCCTCCTTGAAGGCATTACGAGCAGCGAGCTTAAAGGAGATTTCATTTGAGTCTACAGGGTGCATCTTACCATCATAGACAACAACGCGGATATCACGGGCATAGGAACCTGTAAGCGGACCTTCATCCATCTTCTCCATAATACCCTTAAGGATAGCCGGCATAAAGCGAGCGTCGATAGCTCCACCAACAATAGAGCTATAGTACTGCAACTTACCGCCCCACTCAAGGTCGTACTCCTCCTTAGCCTTGATATTCATAGTAAGGTCCTTACCATTTACCTTATATTTTGTAGGTTCAGGCATACCCTCATAGTAAGGCTCAATAACAATATGTACCTCACCAAACTGACCGGCACCACCAGACTGCTTCTTGTGGCGGTAGTCTGCCTGTGCAACCTTTGTAATAGTCTCGCGATATGGAATTTTCGGAGCGAAGAACTCCATCTCTACCTTACTCTCAGCAGCTATACGCGCACGGAGGATATTAAGGTGGTGCTCACCCTGACCCTGAATAATGGTCTGCTTAAGCTCCTTAGAGTACTCAACAAGGATAGTAGGATCCTCGAAGCGTGCATCAAGTAACAGCTTACCCAACTTCTCCTCATTAGACTGCTCCTTAGCCTTCACAGCCGCACGATAGCGTGGCTCAGGGAAGACGATAGGCTCAACAGCAACAACTGCTGAAGAGGCTGCCAAAGTGTCGTTGGTACGAGTGCCCTTAAGCTTCACAGTACAACCGATATCGCCGGCAGAGAGCTGAGTAACTTTGATACGGTTCTTACCGGCAACAGCAAAGAGTTGAGAGAGTTTCTCCTTATTGCCTGTACGAGCATTGATAAGCTCCATACCCTCAGTAACAACACCACGAACAACACGGAAATAGTTAATCTCTCCGATATGGCTCTCCATCTGGCTCTTAAATACAAACAGTGCTACAGGAGCGTTCTCATCTGCCGGCATAGCCTCGCCATCAACAGAGAGGAAATCAGGAGCCTTAGTAGGACCAGGTGCCACATTGATGATAAACTCCATAAGGCGCTTAGTACCAATATCGCGCTTACCGCTGGTAACGAAAATTGGCATAACCTTGCGGTTGGCAACGCCCAACTTAAGACCTGAGCGGATATCATCCTGAGTAAGGGTACCCTTGTCGAAGTAGAGCTCCATCAACTCGTCATCATACTCAGCAGCCGTCTCCACCAACTCCTGATTTAGAGCCTTAGCGTGCTCCATCTCATCCTCAGGAATATCTAACTCCTCACGGGTACCATTCTCGTCAGTGAAGCGGTACATTTTCATCATCAACACATCGATGAATGAATTGAAGCCAACACCCTGATTTACAGGATACTGAACAATAACAGGCTTAACGATAGAGTCTGCCTTAATGCTCTCCAAAGCAGCCTCATAGTTAGCCTTCTCAGCATCCAGCTGGTTGATAACGCCGATAAGTGGCTTATTGAGTATGCGTGCATAGCGAGCCTGAATTTCATTACCAACCTCCCAGCCGGTCTGTGCATTTACGAGCATTACACCCACATCACCTACCTTGAAAGCAGAAAAGAGGTTACCACAGAAGTCGTCGGAACCTGGGCAGTCAATAATATTGAGTTTGCGACCCATAAACTCTGTAAACAGAGTGGTAGCAAATATTGAACGCTTATATTCGTGCTCAATATCGGTGTTATCCGACAATGTGTTGTTGTTTTCGATACTACCCCTACGGTCAATAACCTTACCTTCGTAAGCCATAGCCTCCGCAAGAGTAGTTTTACCGGAGCCTGGGGCACCCACAAGAACGATGTTCTTAATCTCTTTAGCTGAATAATTTTTCATATTGTTAGTCTGTTTTAAGGTTTACATTTTTTTGGAAAAGTCCCTTTTCAGTCTATAAAATTAAAGACTTTTTTTTGAACGACCAAAAAAAAATAGATTTTTTACACATTTTAACCCCAAACAGAGCAGTGAGAAGCAAAAGTAGATGACCAAAAGAACTTTTAGTCATCTACTCTCTACATCCTACATCGCCATAAATTCGATATACGAATTATTATAGAGCGTCACATCTGCCGGAACAAATTGGTCGGCAGTACAGTGCCACAGATTAAGATATTGCTGTGGTGAACGCTCGGCAAGAGGGAACCAACTGCTCTGCACGCACACCATTATACGGTGCGATGGCTTAAAGGTATGGGCTATATCAGGAAGAGTAAAGCTAACGGAGGTCTTTTCATTGGGAGTGAGTGGCTGTGGTTCAGAGAAACTATTGCGATAACGGGCGCGCATAATATCTCCACGCACAAGCATCTGATACTCCGATAGAGCACCTTCAGAGGATGGATGCAGGTCGATAATACGCACCACAAGGTCTACATCGGTCGTGGTGCAGCTGATATTGAGGTTAACCTTGATGCCAGACAATATTGTCAACTCCTGCTCTAAAGGCTGGCTGACAAATCGCAACACATCTTCTCGCGTATCTGTAAAACGCTGGTAAGTCGGATCGTAGCCATG
>JAZNTY010000238.1:0-11147 GCA_045592005.1 Alistipes sp.
CTTGATGAGTAAGACCTCAATATTTTAAGAATGATTGATTTTTCAACTATTCTTTTTTTCGTATCTTTGGGCGTATTTGAACTATTAAGTGTCTTAATAAGTAGGAGTAATAAAAATATAACAACTCCTATAATTTAGTACACTATGAAAAAAATTATCCTTACACTATTACCTTTCGCTTTAGTTGCCTGCGGAGAGAACGAACAACCAACAGGTCCCGATTGGAGCAAATATCCACCGGCAACCCAAGAGCCAAGCGACAAACCAGATAATGAGAAGAGTATGATACCAATTGAGCCAACCATAAATACTGCTCCAGAGAGCGAAGATATCTCCAGACTGCAATATACCCCCGGTATGCAGATTGATATTGCCGAGAAACAATTCAGCACCCGCCTTAAGGAGATTGCCGACGCCGGCTTTAAGTATGTAGAGCTAAAGATTAAATACAACCACGGGCTGCACAACAAGTCTGATGCAGAAATTAACACCTACTTTGCCGACATGCAGCAGCAGATGGTAGAGAAGGGTATAAAAGTGTGGTCCGTACACCTGCCTTATGAGGATAAGAATTGGACCAGCATAAGTGCCGCAGAGTCCATTCGCCAGCAGTCGGTAGAGTATATTATGCGCATATTCCGCCTATGTGTTGCCAACTTCCCGACCTGCAAGAACTATGTTATCCACGCCAGCAAGAGTGTTTCGCCAAGTAGTACAGCCATAAGCCAAGCGCACAAGTCTTTGGCAGAGATGGATGTTGTTGCAAAGCAATATGGTGTTCGCTTTTGTGTCGAGAACTTAGTCGGCAGCTTCTGTTACACCATAAACGATGTGCTAGCAGTAATAGGCTATTCGGAGAATGTCTTTGCCACCTTTGATATTGGTCACGCCAACTGTAAAGGGTATGATGTGGTCGACTTCCTTGAGGCTCTGGGTACAAAGTTAGGTACTGTTCATATTCACGACACCATATTTGGCTCAGGTACCGATAGTCACCAACTTGTCGGCGATGGTAATTTAGCATCTAAAAACCGCGATTGGGGCGAGGTGTATAAAACTATGCTCGAAAAGAACCGCTACCGAGGCGTATTTATGTTTGAGCCTCAAAATAGTCACTCTGCGGCAGAGATTATGAGAAGATTTAATGATATTATCCTTACATCGTATAACAATCTGAACAACAAATAGATGAAACAACGAATACTCTTTGTCTGCTTAGGCAATATATGCCGTTCTCCGGCAGCAAACGGCATATTAGAAGATATGGTAGCCAAGCAGGGATTAGAACGGTTTATCGAGGTTGACTCTGCCGGAACATACCCCGGTCACAGAGGTAATCTACCCGACCCTCGAATGCGCAAGGCAGCCTTAGAGCGCGGCTACAACCTCACTCACAGAGCCAGAACTATTAGTGAAGAGGACTTTTACAACTTCGATATGATAGTGGTTATGGACGACAGTAACTACGAAAAGGTTAGTCGCATAGCCCCTGAACGCAAATATCTCGACAAACTCTACCGTATGGCTGAGTTTACAACCGACTTCCCAGACTATAGCTACATTCCGGACCCCTATTATGAAGGTGCAGAGGGTTTCTATCTGGTGTTAAATATGTTAGAGAATGGGTGTCGCAATATTCTCGACCTACTAAAAACAAAAATTGACAACAAGTAAGTTGTCAATTTTTATTCTATTTCGTAGCGACAAATATTAAATCGAAGCTATTGTCGGTCTGAGAACTAACAGAGTAGTCGGACATCTTTATGGAGGTAGTCAACTGCTGATTTTGTTTTAGCAGGCGACGACGATTTAGACGATTGAGGATATCGTATGGTATCTGTAACATCCAGCGTGGTAGTTTGTGTTGCAGGTCAAGGATATCGAAGCGGGTAATACGCTTTACACCGGCTCTATTTTTCTCATAATACTCCATTACCACATCGTTACCAACAACTCCATTTTGGATAATCTTGCTAAAACTTATACTCAGCAGATTGTATAACTCCGAGGCTTGATACTCTCGGATATGCCACGGATTACGGGTCAACGACATAGGGGCATTAGGTGTTGATACAATAAATTTGCCACCTGGACGCAATACCCTGGCTACCTCGCGGACAAAGGAGACATCATCCTTGATATGTTCAATAACTTGAAAGCATACAACAAAGTCGAAACTTCCGCTCTCGAACTTGATAGGAGGCACAGCCATTTGATGGCGTTCTACATTTGTAGGCAGAGCCACATCGGGGGCTAAAAACTTATCTACCGTTACAAATTTATCACACTTTGGAGCCAATATATCTATACCATAACCGGTTCCGGTGCCTATTTCGAGCACATTGCCACTGATAAGTTTTGCAGCGTAGTGATACGCCAGCAGTGAGCGCTGGAAAACATAGTTATCCGATGCTTCGGTTGACACCCTTTCGGCTGTTGTTAGTTTTGCCATCTACTTTATTACCTTTATAGACTTATCGTCGACTACCACACGGTTGTGACTCATCAGCACACCAAGTGAACGCTTGAAGAGCTTTTTACTCATATGTAGGCACTGTTGAATATCCTCTGGAGAGCTATTATCTGTAAGTTCCAAAGAACCTCCTGCCGCCTCAATAGCTTCGTAAAGCTGCTCGGCGCTATCCTTAACCTGATTATATCCACTACGCTGTAGGGACAGGTCTATGCGACGCTCCTCTGTAACCTTGACAACATAGGCTCTGGTACGCTCGCCAAGTGTCAATGGTCGGAAAATCTGGTTGTTGTAGAGCATACCCCAATGACGATTTTCGACAATTACGCGATAACCTATAGGACTCTGTGATACCACCAAAATATCCACCTGCTGACCCTTTGCTACCGTTACAATATCATCATTATTAACAAAACTCTTGAGTTTGTTAGTCGCCACGCAGCGACCTGTTACAGCATCCACATACATATATATCGGGTAGTGGTTACCAATAACTATACCACCCTGCTGGTTTCGATTTGGAAGAAAGAGGTCTTTGCCGGCAATACCCCAATCTAAAAATGCACCGTGAATATTCTTATCCACAACCTTTAGCCACGCGACCTTGCCGGCGGTAATTGTCGGAGTATCAGTTGTCGCCGTTATTCTATCCTCCGAGTCGTGATATATAAATACTTCAACGCTATCTCCGACCTTTTGGGAGAGGGATACATAACGGTTTGGCAGCAGAGCTTCATTGCCCTCCTCGTCTGCCAAATATAGACCATAATCGGAGAGTCTGTTTACGGTCAGTGTCTGAATTTCGCCAACTTTCATGGTGGTAAATCTATTATTTTGGTGCAAAAATAAGCAAAACATTGTAACTTTACGAAATATTTGTTAATTTTGAGGTATAAAAGAGCGTTTGGTATGGAGTTAGATTTGAGCATAACATTGATTTTAATTGCTTCCGGCATTGTCGTTGGTGCTATCAATACACTTGCCGGTGGTGGTTCTGTTGTTACTGTAACAATGTTTACAGCGCTCGGTCTACCTATTACTATTGCTAACGGCACCAATCGTATTGCCGTCTTTCTGCAAAACCTCACAGCGACCATAACCTTTTTGCGCAAGGGCGTGTTTAACCTCAAACACGGCTTACTGCTCTCAATACCCGTCATTTTGGGTAATATCGCTGGTTCGTTAGTGGCTACGCATATAGATGACCGCATATTCAAAATATGTTTTGGCATTATTTTGGTCATCATTCTGCTCTATCTGATATTCGATAGTCGTATAAAGATTAAGGAGGGGCATAATCTTGAGATTAAGTCGTGGCACTATCTCCTCTTTTTGGGTATAGGTTTCTATGGCGGTTATATCTACATAGGAATCGGCTACCTTATCTTAGCCATCACTCTATGGGCTATGCGGATGGATATAATGACGGCAAATGCAATCAAAAACTTTGTAATCTTTGTGGCAACACCATTCTCTTTGGCGGTTTTTATCATCAATGGGCAGATAGACTACCTATTCGGTATTCCGCATGGTGTTGGAAATATTATTGGCTCATTCCTTGCTTCTCACTACGCATCCCATCTGGGTAAAGGCGTTATCAAAGCCTTTACACTCATTATTGTGCTTATTTGTTTTGCAGATTTGGTAGGTTTGTTATCTTTGCACGATATTTTTGAGCAGATGATGACAAGAGTCTGCGAGTAGTGTTAAAAACGATACAATGGCTGACGATATTATAAAAATTGAGGGTGCCAGAGTGCATAACCTCAAAAATATAGATTTAGATATACCGCGTAATTCACTCGTGGTCATTACCGGACTTTCCGGTAGCGGTAAAAGTTCTCTTGCCTTTGATACTATTTATGCGGAGGGTCAGCGCCGTTATATGGAGACCTTCTCTACATACGCTCGTCAGTTTATCGGCTCTATGGAGCGTCCGGATGTAGATAAAATTACAGGATTAAGTCCCGTAGTAGCTATTGAACAAAAGACAACAAATAAAAACCCTCGTTCTACAGTAGGTACCGTTACCGAGATTGGCGACTTTCTGCGTCTGCTTTATGCCCGCGTCTCTACAGCCTACTCTCCCAATACGGGCGAGAAGATGATACACTACACCGACGAACAGATTTGTGACCTTATTATTGAGGGTTATTCCGGTCGTAAGGTTGCTCTGCTTGCTCCGGTGGTCAAGGAGCGTAAGGGTCACTATCGCGAGCTATTCGAGTCTCTCTCTAAGCGCGGCTATATTTATGCCCGTATAGATGGTCAAATACGCGAGTTTATCGCCGGCGAAAGGCTTGACCGTTATAAAACCCACTCCATAGAACTTGTTATTGACCGTATTGTGGTTAGTGAGGCTATGCGCGAGCGTATGATGCGTTCTATTGCAGATGCTATGAGTCACGGCAAAGGTACAATGGCTCTGCACGACTATACGGATGATAGCATGCGCTATTACTCCCGCCACCTTATGTGTCCTACAACGGGTGTAGCTTTTGAAGACCCTGAGCCATACACCTTCTCTTTCAACTCGCCAAAGGGAGCTTGTCCACATTGTAATGGTTTAGGCGAGGAGGCGGTCTTTGATATGGACAAAGTGGTGCCTGACAAAAGTCTTTCGTTACGCGAAGGAGGTATAGCTCCTTTAGGTAAGTATAAAGACAACATCTACTTTGCCACCCTTATGGCTTTGGGGCATCGTTATGGTTTTGATGCCGACACCCCTTTGGAGGATATCTCGGCAGAGGGTATGCACTCGATATTATATGGCGAGGTTGAACCTTTGATGGTTGACCTTGCAGATTTTACCTATAACCGCGGCGTACAAATGCGCAGTTGGGAGGGCATAGCTGAGTATATCAACGCCATATCTTCGGATGAGGAACAGTCGCGTTATGGAGAGAAGTGGAGGGCGCAGTTTGTACTCTATCGTAAGTGTTCTGTATGTGGCGGTAGTAGGTTAAAGCGCGAGGCATTGCAGTTTAGAATTGGCGACCAGAATATAGCTCAGCTTTGTCAGATGTCTATACTCAGGCTCTCGGAGTGGATGTCCACCATAGAGCAGCATCTAACTCCTAAGCAGCAGAAAATTGGTGCTGAGATAGTTAAGGAGATACGCGAACGATTACAATTCTTGGTAGATGTAGGTTTAGGCTACCTTTCTCTATCACGCTCCTCGCGTACACTATCCGGCGGCGAGAGTCAGCGCATACGACTTGCCACCCAAATAGGCTCTAAGTTGGTCAATGTACTATATATCCTTGACGAGCCGAGCATTGGTCTGCATCAGCGTGATAACCAGCGTCTTATATCTACACTCAAAGCGTTGCGTGATGCCGGAAATTCCGTTATCGTTGTGGAGCACGATGAGGATATGATGCGTTCAGCAGACTTTATTGTCGATGTAGGTCCTAAAGCGGGGCGCAGAGGAGGGCATATTGTCGCCACAGGTACTTTTGAGGATATTTTACGCTCAGACGGTATCACTGCGGACTACCTTTCAGGTAGGCGCCGTATAGCTATTCCGACAACTACACGCAAAGGCAGCGGCGAACAACTTATATTACGCGGAGCAAAGGGTAATAATCTCAAGAATATTGATATTACACTGCCTTTGGGTAAATTTATATGCATCACGGGCGTCAGTGGTTCAGGTAAGAGTACCTTGATAAATCAGACTCTGGTACCAATTATCTCGCAGCACCTCTATCGTTCCCTTACCCGACCTTTGGAGTATGACTCTATTGAAGGTTTGGAGCACATAGACAAACTTGTGGTTGTCGACCAATCTCCTATAGGTCGCTCGCCGAGGAGCAACCCTGCAACCTATGCCAATGTCTTTAGCGATATACGCCACCTCTTTGAACTTACACCCGATGCGCAGGCTAAGGGCTTTAAGGCGGGCAGGTTCTCATTCAATGTCCGTGGAGGTCGTTGTGAGGAGTGTAAGGGCGCAGGTGTGCAGACTATAGAGATGAACTTTTTACCCGATGTCTATGTAACATGTAAGGCGTGCGGCGGTAATCGTTATAACCAGCAGACCCTTGAAGTTAGATATAAGGGCAAGAGTATTAATGATGTGCTCAATATGACCGTCAATGTGGCTGTTGAGTTTTTTGCCGCCATACCACACATTCACACCAAACTTAAAGCTATTCAGGATGTGGGTTTAGGATATCTTACTTTGGGTCAACCTTGTACTACTCTATCGGGCGGCGAAAGCCAGCGTATAAAACTCTCAGCTGAACTATCTAAACGAGATACTGGGCGCACTCTATATATTTTAGACGAGCCTACGACAGGTTTGCACTTCGAAGATATTCGCCAGCTGCTCAAAGTCCTTGACCTTTTGGCTGACAGAGGAAATACGGTGGTTATTATTGAGCATAACTTAGATGTAATAAAAGTTGCTGACCATATTATTGATATCGGTCCTCAAGGTGGCGAAGGTGGCGGATATATCGTTGCTCAAGGCAGCGTGGAAGATGTGGCTGCAAATAGAGATAGTGCAACAGGTAAGTTTTTGAGAGAAAAGTTGCAACTTGAGAAAAAATAGTATAATTTTGGGGACAATAACTAACAAAACTCGTCTTAAAAAAGCGAAATTATAAATTTGATTTATAGAACAGACCTAAACCAAACCATTATGAAATTAAATTTCTACAAGAGCTTAGCTATATTGGCTCTTACGACAATCTTTGTTGCAGGTGCTCAAATTCCTGTTTTTGCTCAGAAAGCAAAGAAAGAGAAGGCTAAAAAGGAGAAGATTACAGACCCTCGCTTGCTTACCGTTATGAAGATGACTAAGATGACTAAGGAGTCACAATTTCTAACAAAGGGTGTAGCTCTCAAAACCGGACATCGTGCAACTCAGGGTTTCTCTATCTCTGCCGATGAGTCTACAATGTGGTTCTCTCAGCCTGGTAGCTTCGGCAAAAATCAACCCGGACTTACAAAGGTACATGAGAACTATATCGTTCGCCGCAAGGATGGCAAACGCGAGACTATGACCTTGCGCTATTTTGGCAACGCTAACAGTTTAGCTATCGAGCATGATGCAGATGGCGTAGATTATCTGTGGATTGGTAGCAACGGAACTAAGTGGAACGGTGGTTACTCTCGTACTCGTACTGTTTCTCGTTTCCCATTTGAGGTGGATAAGGAGATTAACGAAGGTTATGCCGGCGAAACCTACTATATGGGTGGTGAGCGCTATTGTTACCCTGCTGTAAATGTAGAGGCAAATATCTTAGGCATTGCTACTCAGCGTGCTGGTGTTGTAACTGTTAATCTCTATGATTTGGCAGAGGCTCGCGCTATGGATGATACAGATATCAAACTCAAAACTGTTTATAAGGGCGAGGTTGTGGGCGAACCAGAGCAGACTGTTGTCCGTACAATCAAAGGTAAAGATATGACTACTGCCGAGGCTATCAGCTCGTTTACTATTGCTAAGCCTAACAAGGAGACTGCTGATCCGGCTAAGGAGACCAACTACTACACTTTCCGTGCGTGGGATGTTGATAAAGACTATGTATACTTTGTTGAGGGTCAGCACAATAAAGGCAACCTAAAAAATGGCGAGAGCAAAGCCTTCATTACCGTATATGACCATGCCGGTCGTGTTGTTCTTTCAAAGCGCCGTATACAGTGTGTCTTTGACCACTACCTGCTTGAGTCTTTGCAAATTACACCTGCCGGTTATGCAGATATTGCCGGCATCAAAGTCATTGACAGCAAGATTTATGTGATGTTCTCTGTAAAGAATAGCAAGGGGTTCCGTACCGTTGTGGTCAAATATGAATAATCCGACTATTCTTAAACTACGATTTGTGGAATAACAATGTTAATAACCCAAAAAAATACAATTATGAGATATTTGTTGAGAACCGTTGTATCTATCGTTGTTCTATTGCTTACTGCAAGTTGTTCATCATCTGTTGAGCGCGTGGGTGTGCGTACAGAGGCACTGCCAAATAGCACTTGGGAGGTATCTAAGTGGCTATCTGTTGTTGATGCTCCTGTGGTAACAGATAATAAATCGAGGCGAGCAGCCGATGGTGCCTCTTGGTTTGTGACAACGGTTGCAAATGAGCAGGCTGTTGTATCTGCAAAGTGGATGACTACGGCGTTGGGTGTATACGAAATATATATCAATGGCAAGCCGGTGGGTGAGGAGTTCCTTAAGCCTGGTTTTACCCATCGTGAGAAGACTCGTCGCTCATTTACATACGATATTACCGAGGCGTTTAATTGTAGTGCGAATAGCCAAAACACTCTCGCCGCACAGGTTACGCCTGGCTGGTGGGCAGACTACATCATCACGCCATCCCGCTACAAGGGTATGTTTGGTAAGAAGTGTGCTTTCCGTGGCGTGCTGGAGTTGACCTTTGCCGATGGCACAACAGCCCTCTATGGCACAGATTTGGAGAATTGGAAGGCTGGTATTGCTGGTCCTGTAAAGCATGCGGCAATATTTGACGGCGAGGAGTATGATGCCCGCGAGAAGTTAGGCTTCCAGGCTCCGGAGCTACTATCTGAGCCAGAGGAGAATACTGAGTTCCAGGGCGTTATTCTACCAACAGATGGTGCAGAGATATATCTTCGCCACGACCTTACACTTGCGCCTGCTCAGATATATGTTTGGCAGCAGGTTGAGGGTGCAACCGAGACAGAGTATGGCAAAGTTGTTGTTTCTCGTAGGTATGATGCAGAGGATAAGATTGTACTGAATGCTGGAGAGACTTTGGTTATCGATTTTGGTCAGAATTGCGCTGCCGTTCCACAGTTTGTATTCAAGGCTGAGGAGGGCACGACACTTACTTGTCTTCCTGCGGAAATTCTCAATGACGGAAATGGTGCCAAAAGCCGAGGTATGGATGGAGCTGAGGGTAGTGTTCATCGCACAAACCTTCGTACTCCGGATGTTGGTATGATAGTCAAGTATACTTTTGGAGATAAGGGCGGTTATGTAACCTATATGCCACGCTACACATTCTACGGCTATCGCTACATCTCGGTAACGGCAACTGATAAGGTAATTATCAAGAGTGTTAAGTCTATCCCTGTAACATCAATTACTAAGCAGATGGAGATTGGTACTATTGAGACCGGTAACGAGCTTATCAATAAGTTGATTTCCAACACCTATTGGGGTCAGGTTTCTAACTATCTCTCTGTTCCGACCGATTGCCCACAGCGTAATGAGCGTATGGGTTGGACTGCTGACACTCAAGTATTTGCAGAAACAGGCTCTTTCTTTGCCGATACTCGTACATTCTTCCACAAGTGGATGCAGGATATGCGAGATAGCCAGAATGAGTTCGGTGGTTATCCGGGTGTTGCCCCATTAGCTCACTATGGTACATCTTATATGCGCTTAGGTTGGGCAGATGCGGGTGTTATTGTTCCGTGGATTATTTTGAAGCAGTTTGGCGACACTCAGATTGTGGAGGAGCATTGGGACTCTATGGCTCTATATATGAAGCATGTAGACGAGAGCAAGTACGATCACGATACCCTAAAGGGCGAGAATGCCAATAGTCAGTATGCTGATTGGTTGAGTTATGAGCCTCTTGAGAGCCATAGCAGACAGCAGTATATCAAGGTTAATGGCAAGCGAAAGCTCAATCCTGAGGCTGTCGGCTACTGGAATTTCCTCAGTGCTGCATATTGGGCTATAGATGCTATGATGATGGCAGATATGGCTAAGGCAATCGGGCGTGATGCCACCCCATATTTGGAGATGAACCAGCGAGCAAAGAACTATATATGCTCAAAGTTCCTCAATGCAGATGGTACATTCAAGACTGCAATTCTCAACACTATGCAGACACCTGCGCTCTTTGCTCTTAAGGCAGATGTGGTTATGGGTAAGGCTCGTGAGGATATGATTGCTCGCTTGCGTCAGAACTTCAAGGAGCACGACAACTGTCTACAGACCGGCTTCCTCGGAACATCAATACTTATGTCTACCCTTACCGAAAACGGTATGGAAGATATTGCCTATGAGCTACTCTTCCAGCGTAAGAACCCAAGCTGGCTATACTCTGTAGACAACGGTGCGACCACAATTTGGGAGCGTTGGAATAGCTATACTATTGAGAAGGGTATGGGTCCAAAGGGTATGAATAGCTTTAATCACTATGCTTACGGATGTGTTTGCGAGTGGATATGGGAGAGTGTGGCAGGTATAAGCTCGATTATTGAGTACCCTGGATTTAAGCATATCGCCATGGCTCCAATTCCTGATAAGCGATTGGGTTATGTCAAAGCAGAGTACAACTCCACAGCAGGTCTTATTAAGAGCGCTTGGCGCTATGAGGGCGAGCAGTGGATTTGGGAGTTTACAATTCCTGAAGGTGCTACCGCTACTGTAACACTCCCTGGCGAAGATGTTTCCCGCATCTACCAGAGTGGAACATATACCGTTACAAAGTAGAAACAATATATTTAGAACTACCTACCATGTCCAATAAGAAAAGACTACCAATTGTAGCCTCTGATGAGTGGCTACAGCCCGTGGAGGAGGAGATTAATCTCAGGCACGACCTCTATTTGTCGCGTTTAGGGACTATAGAGAATGCGAGTGGCTCCATTGTAGACTATGCAAATGGCTATCGTTACTTCGGCTGGCAGTATGATGAGGATATGTCTGGTTGGTGGTTTCGCG
>JAZNTY010000239.1:0-5982 GCA_045592005.1 Alistipes sp.
TCTCATTTTGCCACGCCTTGTCATCTATCGAAAATTCGCGAAGCTTGCCTGTGCGACGATTACGGTAGACGAGTACCACTTCGCCCTCCTGTTTGCGAGTACGCGCCTGCTCCATAGATTGAGCGATATTGGTTCCAACTTTATATGGCAGTAAATCTATAGGTGGAAGATGAAAATAGCAATATGTACCAACACCCATACTGAAGATACAGAAGAAGGTTGCCATAGAGAACTCTAAACGCGAGAATGCGAACATTCTATCAGGACGATAGCGCCACCAGACTACAACTATCATCGGTAGCAGAAGAAGGTTTTTGAAAAATGTCTGCCATGGAGTAAGTTTGAGCACTTCGCCAAAACACCCACAGTCCTCTACGGGGATAAATGTTGCGCTAAGGAAAGTAAGCAGGGTAAAGAATATCATTGATATGGTTGCAAAGGTCGAACACATACGAATACGGACCTTGAAGAGCAACATACATCCCATCATCAGCTCTGCACCACAGAGCCAAATAGAGAATATCATCACTAATGGCTTGAAAAACTCCAAACCATAAGTTACCAAGTAATTATCCACATTGAGAGCCGTACCCCATGGGTCAATAGACTTCACGGCGCCTGAGAAGATAAAGGTCAGGGCAACAATAACTCTGCAAATATGGGTCAGCAGACGAAACCAACGACGACTTCTCAATGATGTAGACATAACAGTTTGGGTATTATCGGTTATTGACTAAGACTTATCTATAAATCGCCCTTAAGCCCCTTTAACATTGGCGAGATAATAGCCTCGATATGTGCAAATATGCCATCAGGGGTATCCATACCACCCTCGCTGTTGCTGCAATCTATAACTTTAAGCGATAAATCTGTCGTTGCAGCTTCAAGATATACATCGCGAACCATACGCTGCAAGTCGAGTGATGACTCATGTATATCGGCAGCTCCATTTAGATAGGCTCTATCTTCGCCACTGCGCTGCTCGGTCAATGATTTGGCAGTAAAGGCAAACGGCACATCCAGGAATAGCGATACATCTGGACGAGGAATATTAAAGTATCCATACTCGGTGTCAATTATCCACTGCTTAAGTTTTTGACGACCAGCGGCATCTGCTATTTTTGCACACTGATAACCAATATTGGAGTACACATATCGGTCTACAATAACCACCTTGCCCTCAGCTTGCCACTGATTGATTTGTTGTGCCATATCGGCACGGTCGCCGGCAAAAAGAAGGGCTACTATATATGGGTCCACACTCTCTACGCTACCAAGTTCTCCGCGCAAAAATCGGGCGATAAGTTCGCCATATACAGGAGCGTCAAATCGAGGAAAGTGAACATATTCACTCTCTATGCCACGATTTTGAAGCAACTCTCTGAGTTTGCGTATTTGGGTACTCTTTCCTGCACCGTCAAGACCTTCAAGGACTATAAACATAACTATCTCAACATTTTTACTGCACGCTCAACACCCTTTATGAGGGCATCAATATCGGCAAGGTTATTATAAAGCGCCAACGATACGCGACACATACCATTTACTCCAAAGCGCTCCATTACAGGTTGTGCGCAGTGGTGTCCTGTACGGATGGCGATGCCCATCTTGTCGAGTATCATACCTATATCGTAGTGGTCGCAACCGTCAATATTAAAACTTACTATTGGTGCTTTGTCTGTTGCTGCGCCATAAATCTTCAACCCCTCAATCTCCAATAAGCGCGAAGAGGTATATTCAAGTAGCTGTTTTTCATGCTCTAAAACCTCTGTTGCAGGGAGTGAACGGAGGAACGCAATAGCCTCAGCTAAAGTTACGGCTCCTATAAAGTTGGCAGTGCCGGCCTCAAATTTAAGTGGTAGTGGAGCGTATGTGGTCTTTTCAAAAGAAACTTTGTCTACCATATCGCCGCCACCCATAAATGGAGGCATTGCATCTAACAACTCTCTTTTGCCATAGAGTACACCAATGCCTGTTGGAGCGTATAACTTGTGACCTGAGAAGACATAAAAATCGCAGCCTAACTCCGTAACATTCACACCTCCGTGGACAATACCCTGGCAACCATCTACAAGCACAACAGCCCCCTTAGAGTGTGCTACATCTATAATATGATGTAGATTTGGGCGAGTGCCCAATGTGTTTGAAGCCTCTGTTACGGCAACTATCTTGGTGCGATTATCAATTATCTGCTCCAGTAACTCCAATTGTAGACAACCATTATCATCTACAGGTATTATGCGTAGATGTGCCCCTTTGCGCTGTGCAGCCAACTGCCACGGAACAATATTTGAGTGGTGCTCAATTTGACTGACAACGATATTATCGCCCGCAGAGAGAAACTTCTCACACCAGCTATAAGCTACAAGATTTATGGATGCTGTAGCACCCGAAGTGAAAATTATCTCCGCACTATCCGTCGCGCCGACAAACTGCTTTACATCAAGTCGCGCCTGTTCGTAAAGAACTGTCATAGTGTCAGATAGATGGTGGACTCCACGATGAATGTTGGCGTTGTACTTCATATAGAGTTCACGCTCTCGCTCGATAACAGATATGGGCTTTTGCGCCGTTGCTCCACTATCCAAATAGATTAACGGCTTGTCATACACCTTAGTATCAAGTATGGGGAAAAGGCGGCGTATATCTTCTACATTAAATGCCATTATATGTTCGATAATTTTTCGTTTATATTCTCGCCTATAAGACAACATATAGGCTCAATGCTACATCGACTTACAACATCCTCTATAAAGCCGACAATTTGCATTCTGCGAGCTGTTTGGAGGTCTAAACCACGCTGTCGCATATAAAACAGAGCCTCGGTATCTGCATAGCCGACTGTGGAACCGTGTGAGCAACGCACATCATCAGCGTATATCTCAAGTTGGGGTAGGGCAACGATATGTGAGTCATCAAGCTCAATATTGCGGTTTTGTTGCTGAGCGTCTGTACGCTGAGCATCAGGTGCCACATAGACTAAACCTCGGAACTCGCCCGTGGCACGGTCTGCTGAGACACCTTTGACTAAAGATTTGCTGGTGCAGTCACTCACATTATGGCATGTTGTAAGCGATATTTTAGCGTGATCACTATGGGTCGCTACAAAGACGGCATCGAAGATATTTGAGCCGTTGTGTCCATCTAAATCAAAGGTAAAGGTGGCATCCGAACTGCTCGCAACAGAGACAAAACTCTTACACTGCGCCCCTTCAGCCTGCTTGACAGCTAAGTTAAGGAAGCTATCGGCAGCTAACCAAACGACAAGTTCTAAGTTTGCATTTGCAGCTAACTCAATATTAACACGACTCTGCACAGTGGTGGTTGCTGCGATAATAAGTTGCACCTTCTCAGATTTGGTCACTGTTACATCAAGCAGTGAGCTATTGAGCGCAACAAGGGGTAGTGAACAGTCGGTAGTGTTGTCTATAACACCGCCGTTAAATAATTTGAGCACACCCTCATTTATCAAATTTTGCACACCCATACTACTCCTTATAGTCATTAATAAGCCAATCGTAACCCTCTTTCTCCAACTTTAAGGCTAAAGACTTATCGCCGGAATAGATTATTCTACCCTTGTAGAGGATATGCACATAGTCTGGTACGATATAGTCGAGTAGTCGCTGATAGTGGGTAATAACCACAGTAGCATTATCCTCGCGCTTAAGGCGTGTTACACCTGTTGCCACAATGCGCAGAGCATCAATATCAAGACCTGAGTCAGTCTCATCCAAAATAGAGAGTTTTGGTTCAAGCATAGCCATTTGGAAAATCTCGTTCTTCTTCTTCTCGCCACCAGAGAAGCCTTCATTCACAGCTCTGGATGTCAGTTTGGTGTCAAGTTCTACAATGGTGCTCTTTTCACGCATAAGACGCAAGAACTCGGCTGCCGATAGAGGTTGCTCGCCATTGTACTTACGCTTCTCGTTTACGGCTATCTTCATAAAGTTAGCCATGCTTACCCCTGGTATCTCAACTGGATATTGGAAACCAATAAACAGACCTTTGCGCGCACGCTCCTCAATAGATGCTTCAAGAAGGTTCTCTCCCATAAAAGATACCTGACCGGAGGTAACGGTAAACTTCTCATTGCCGGCAAGAACCGATGCAAGCGTACTCTTGCCTGAGCCGTTAGGACCCATAATGGCGTGTACCTCACCTGCTTTAACCTCAAGATTTATACCTCGAAGTATCTCTTTTTCGCCTACAGAGGCGTGCAAATCTTTAACTATAAGCATATATTTTTCTGTTTTTTTCAAATTAAACAATACTAACCTACACTGCCCTCAAGACTTATGGCAAGCAGTTTCTGTGCCTCCACTGCAAACTCCATTGGCAGCTTTGCAAGTACCTCACGAGCATAACCGTTTACGATAAGCCCTACTGCATCTTCAGTAGATATGCCGCGCTGGTTACAATAGAATAGCTGGTCCTCCGATATTTTTGATGTTGTAGCCTCATGCTCAAGCATTGCACTCTTATTACGCGAGTCTATATGCGGGAAGGTATGTGCGCCGCACTTATCGCCAATAAGCAGAGAGTCACATTGTGAATAGTTACGGGCATTTTCAGCTTTAGGTCCAATCTTTACAAGTCCACGATATGCATTTTGGCTAAAACCCGCTGAGATACCTTTGGATACAATGCGAGAACGAGTATTGCGACCTAAGTGTATCATTTTGGTGCCTGTGTCAGCTTGTTGGTAATTGTTAGTCATAGCCACCGAGTAGAACTCTCCTACAGAGTTGTCGCCCGCGAGTACACAACTCGGATATTTCCAAGTTATAGCGGAGCCGGTCTCGACCTGGGTCCACGATAAGCGTGCATTTTGATGACATATACCACGCTTTGTTACAAAGTTGTATACTCCACCTCGACCCTGCTTGTCGCCTGGATACCAATTCTGTACCGTAGAGTACTTGACCTCCGCATCGCGTTCCACGACAATCTCAACAACTGCTGCGTGGAGTTGATTTTCGTCACGCTGTGGCGCAGTGCAACCCTCAAGATAACTCACATAAGAGCCCTGGTCGGCAACAATTAGGGTGCGCTCAAACTGACCGGTACCTTTGGCATTTATTCTAAAGTATGTGGACAACTCCATAGGGCAATGCACACCCTTTGGAATGTAACAGAACGAACCGTCTGAGAATACGGCAGCATTTAGTGCTGCATAGAAATTGTCGGCATAACTTACAACCGAACCTAAGTACTTGCGTACCAAGTCTGGGTGTTCACGCACAGCCTCAGATATTGAACAGAAAATTATACCCTTTTGGGCAAGAGTTTCGCGGAATGTTGTCTTTACCGATACCGAGTCCATAACCGCATCTACCGCTACACCCGCAAGAGCCATCTGCTCTTCAAGAGGAATACCGAGCTTGTCAAAGGTACGCTTAAGTTCTGGGTCCACCTCATCCATTGAGTTGAGGGACTTTTTAGGCTTTGGCTCGGCGTAGTATATTATGTCCTGAAAATCTATGTGGGGAATATCTAAGTGAGCCCAAGTAGGATGCTCCATTTTTTTCCATAGTTCAAAAGCCTTTAGGCGATACTCCAACAACCACTCAGGTTCTCCTTTGCGTTGCGATATTGCACGAATAATAGCTTCATTTAACCCCTTAGGTAGAGTCTCAGTATCAATATCCGATGTAAAACCGTATTGATACTCGCTGTTCTGTAGTGAATTTATTATATTTTTACTATTCTCTTTCATAATCGCGCAAAGTTACAAATTTTTCTTCAATAACCTATTAATATAAGGTAAAAAGCACCCTGCAAATTGTATACAACAATTATTTTCAAAAAAAATTACAAATTATTTTGCAGATTAGTTAAAAAGTACTACTTTTGTACGCTCTTAAGAATGGAGCTATGCTTTAAGCTGCTATCGGAGGGTTGGGTGAGTGGCTTAAACCAGCAGTCTGCTAAACTGCCGATATCGTAAGGTATCCACTGGTTCGACTCCAGTATCCTCCG
>JAZNTY010000240.1:0-4595 GCA_045592005.1 Alistipes sp.
CTTCGCCATCTTTTCGCCTGACATACTTATAATATAGTATATAACAAAGAAGATGACTGAGATAACAATAGGAGTACCCAAGCCTGCCTTGCGGATAATAGCACCCAATGGTGCGCCGACAAGGAAGAAGATGAATATAGATACGGGCAGAGCTAACTTGCGATGCCATTCGTTCTTGCTACGGTAGAGTTGGTTTAGAGCCTCCTTAGATGTGGACTCATCAAAAGAGAAACTATTGCGCGCCGAAATAGCACTTTGACGGGCGTTTGTGTAGAGTTTTTGCTTTTGGCGAGTGTTGAGTGTTGGTATTGAGTCGAGCAGAACTTTTGCATATATCTTTGCTGAGCGGTCTATCTCTACAGTATCGGGTGGGGATATAGCGTCTGGGTCCTTGATAAATATTTGGTCGCGCAAAAGTGGGTTGTAGGCAGTGGTAGTTGTGCGGTTTACCACCATCTCCAAAGAGTCAACGGCGTGTTGTAGTTCAGTGATGTTTTGGGTTTGACTACTGCCGCTAAATAGGTTTTCGTCGGAGCGCTCAAAGTCAAAACCGGTCATAGGTATCTGTCCATCCTGACGCTCGAAGGTGTGGTGGCGAAGTGAACTTTTGGTGTACCACTGATTGTTGCGGGTATGTTCGTATGTAGAGCCGTTGAAGAGAGTTACCAACAGATAGCGTTTGTCGTCGCTAAGGCGGATATAACCAGAGTCAGCTACGGTGGTTGTCATATTGCCTCCAGAAGCGCGATTGTCGTATATAAGTACACCTGTAAGCAGTTTAGTCTCAGGATTTTGGTGCTCGACACGGATACTCATATTGTCGATGCCGTTAAAGAAGAGTCCGTCCTGAAACTCCAAAGCCTGATTTTGCTTTTGGATATCGTGGATAATGCTGAACATCTTCTTGTTGGAATATGGCGCTAAATTATTGATTATAAAGAAACTGCCAATGGATATGAGAAGAACCACAAAGACCAGCGGTCGAACAATTTTAAGGAGTGACATACCAGCGGACTTCATAGCCAACAGTTCGTAGTTCTCGCCTAAGTTGCCCATAGTCATAATTGTAGCAAGCAGCACAGCTAACGGCAGACCCATTTGGATCATATTTACCGTAGCATAAAGAATAAGTTCGATGATGACAGCTGCATCAAGTCCTTTACCGACCAAATCATCGATATAACGCCACACAAAGTTCATCATCAGGATGAAGATAACGATAAAGAAGGTGGCGAACATCGGACCGATGTATGATTTGAGTATGAGTTTGTATATTGTTTTCATTCTACAGGCTCTTTTTTCTGCGCAAAGATAATAGTTTTACTATTATCAA
The DNA here is from genome assembly GCA_045592005.1 of Alistipes sp. Classification (GTDB taxonomy): domain Bacteria; phylum Bacteroidota; class Bacteroidia; order Bacteroidales; family Rikenellaceae; genus Alistipes. The sequence goes on from JAZNTY010000240.1 coordinate 1,334, forward strand.
CACCAAAGTTAGAACAAATATTATTGCAGGACCCGAAGCAACCTCGTTATAGTAGCTTATAACAACTCCTGCTAAAGCACTTAGTGCGGCTATAATTGAGCTGTATAGGGTTATTGTTGAGTATTGCTTGCTTATGCTATTGGCGATAATCACAGGCATAGTCATTAGGGATATAAGCAGCACAATACCCATGACCCTAATTGATAGCACGATAGTTATGGCAAGAATAATCGCCATAACATACCCGACAACTTTGGTATTTATACCGGCAGAGTGGGCGAAATCGCGGTCAAAAGCTACATACATAATAGGTTTGAGCCATAGTATAGCGCCAATGATAAGCAGGATGGTAAGTATTCCGAGGGCATATATGTCCTCTGTAGTGACGGAGATAATGCTGCCGAAAAGGAAACTTGATAAATCTCCTGAAGTGTATCCGGGTCTAAGACTCATAAAGAGTGCGCCTATAGCCATACCAATACCCCACATAACCCCAATAGCCGAGTCTTCGCGTATTTTAGTGTTGCTGCTGGCATATTCTATACCTAAGGAGGCGAGGATGGCAAAAATAAGGGCTCCGATAATAGGATTGGCGCCCAAATAGAAAGCTATGCCTAAACCACCAAAGGAGGCGTGGGTAATGCCTCCGCTTAAGAATACCATTCTGCGTGCGACGATATATGTGCCAATAATGCCACAAGTTATACCTGAGAGTATGCAGGCGATAATGGCGTTTGCTAAATAGCGGTATTCAAATATGTCAACCAAAAAATCCATATACAAAGCACAAAAATACACTTTTTTTATCGGAATTACACTACTTGAGCCTCCTTTTTTGTATCTTCGCGCAATAAAATGGTACAAAATGAGTAGAAAAGTCAATTTTCATACCTTAGGTTGTAAGCTTAATTTCTCGGAGAGTTCAACAATAGCTCGCCAATTTGAACATGGTGGCTTTGTTCGTGTAGGGGTAAATGAGCCGGCAGATATATCAATAATCAATAGTTGCTCAGTAACAGAACACGCTGATAAAAAGTGCCGTAATTTGATACGCAAAATACACCGTCGAAATCCAAATGCGATAATCGCTGTAACGGGGTGTTATGCGCAGTTAAAACCTTATGAAATAGCAGAAATAGATGGTGTTGATATAGTATTGAGCAACAACAATAAAGGCGAAACATATCAACGAGTGCTTGAATTGGCTACAAAGGGTAAGGTTCAGGTGTATAGTTGTGGAACGGATGAGATTACAACCTTCTTTTCAGCCTTTTCAAGTGGCGATAGAACCCGCGCTTTTCTAAAGGTGCAGGATGGATGTGATTATTGTTGTTCATATTGCACAATTCATAATGCTCGCGGAGGCAGTCGTAATATTCCGATTGCAGATGTTGTTACACAGGCGGAGGCTATTGTTGCTGCGGGTCAGAAGGAGATTGTTATTACGGGTGTCAATACGGGCGATTTTGGTCGTACTACGGGCGAGAGTTTTGCCGATTTATTGCGCGCTCTGGATAAGGTGGAAGGTGTGGAAAGGTATCGTATATCTTCAATAGAACCGAACTTGCTAACTGACGAGATAATAGATATTTGCGCGCTGTCATCTAAATTTCAACATCACTTCCATATTCCTATTCAGTGCGGCTCAAATAAGATACTTGCACTGATGCGTAGACGCTATACCGTCGAGAAGTTTGCAGAGCGTATTGCGGCGGTCAAACGGGCTATGCCTGATGCTTTTATAGGTATAGATGTTATAACCGGTTTTCCTGGCGAAACGGATGCTGATTTTGCGGCTTCTCGTGATTTTTTGGAGAGCATAGAACCGGCTTTTTTGCATATATTCCCATTCTCAGAGAGGGCTAATACTCCAGCAATTACACTGCCAGGTAAGGTCCAATCTTCAGTATCTACAGCGAGGGTTAAGGAATTGGAACAACTGAGTAATAGGTTGCATTATCAATTTTGTTCACAAGCTGTGGGCAAGGTGGTTGAAGTGCTCTTTGAGAGTACGGAGAGGGGAGGCTTTATGACCGGTTTTACGGGAAATTACATAAAGGTAAAGGTTCCATATAATCGAAAGTATATCAATCAAATAGTTAAAGTTAGGATAGACGGTATAGAACAAAATTGCGATATTGTTGGGCAAATTGTAGAATAATTACGGAAAAAATAGTATATTTGCATAATTGAGATACTGTTTTTATGAAAGGTATAGGAAGAAGAGTGGCTGTAGGTTTTCTCAGCATTGTAGTATTGCTCTCTATTTCGGGTATTATTTCGTTATTTGAGTTGAGTAATCTCAGTAACGATACAGAGGTTATATTGTCGGCCTCTCGTCGTAATTTGGAGATGGCTAAGGATATGGTAAAATCTGCCCATGAGCATAGTCAGGCTGCGCTCCATTTTGCCGTTTTTAATGATATGTCGCAAAGAGATGTTTGTCGCCGGACTATGGGCGATTTAGAGGGCATTTTGGCAGCAGCGCGTAGTGAGGCGGTGGATGTTAATCGTCTTGATTCGCTTGCACTTAGGATATCTACTCTGCGACAAGTCTCTCAAGATTATATATATGCAGCGCCAAAGCATATGGTCGACACTCTTGTTGTAGCCCCTATGCACTCAGATGTCTTTGGATACAAAGCCATTCAAAGTGGGAGAAAGTGGTATGACGAGAGTTATAAGCCGGCATATGACAATTTAGTGGATGAAATCCAAAATTTTATGACCCACACGCATAGCTCATTGGCTCCTCGTGCCGAGCAACTTAACAAAAATGCTTACCGTTCAGTGGCGCCGGTATTTATCTCGTTGGTGGTAATGATTGCCATTGTGTTGATGTTTTACTACTTTATCAGGGTCTATTGTGTGAAGCCTATTGAGAGTATCAACCACTCGTTATCGGACTTTTTGAGCTATCGTCTACCTTTTAATGTTAAAGAGGAGTTATTGGATGAACTTAAAGAACTGTCGGACAATATAGAGAAATTAATTGCGCTCTTTAAGCAAAATAAGCAGTAGAATATGCGAGAGAGTATCGTGTTGAGATATATTGGAGCGGTAATGCTCTTTGTGTCGGCATTTATGGCGGTGTCGGCAATTATCTCGTATGCGAATAACTTAGACTCTGGCTTCTATCCCCTACTCTTATCTTCGCTGTTGACTTTTACTCTTGGAGCCTTTCCGATGCTCTTTGTGCCGCGAGCTAAATCTATATCTACTAAGGAGGGTTTTGCTATTGTTATAAACTCATAAATCTTAG
>JAZNTY010000241.1:0-2688 GCA_045592005.1 Alistipes sp.
AAAAAAAGATACTTTCGTTGCATATCTCATATTTTTTACAAAGATAGAGTTTTTTGATTAAAAATTCGTAATTTAGCGCCTCGAAAATAGATTAAAGTTAATAATTAGCTTATGAAATATTTACTTCAAGCTGATGAAGCAGCCAAAGCTGTCGAAAATTTAATTGTTCCCGACAGTGTTCAAAAGGCTCAGCTTACACAGACGGTAACTAAAATATTTACCACAGACTATCATGCTCTATTCAACAGCCTTATAGAGCAGGCTCTGTGGATTGGTCTAAAGATTATTTTGGCTGTGGCTATATATTACACAGGTAAGATTATCACAAATTGGATCATACGCCTTATGGACCGTGCCTTTTTGCGCCGCAATGTTGACACCTCGCTTGCATCGTTTCTGCGCAGCATGGTTAAGGTTATAATGACTATACTTGTAATCCTTGCAGCTATCCAAACGCTCGGCATCAACACCACCTCGTTCTTAGCCATCTTTGCCTCTGCCGGTTTGGCTATAGGTATGGCTTTGAGCGGCACTCTGCAAAACTTTGCCGGAGGCGTTATTCTGCTTCTACTGCGCCCTTATCGTGTTGGAGACTACATTACCGCACAAGGACAGTCGGGCACGGTTAAGACTATTGGACTTTTCTCTACGCAACTCTCAACCAACGACAACCGTACTATATATGTACCAAACAGCGCAATCTCTACCTCTATTGTAGATAACTACTCACAGCCCACCACTCGTCGTGTAGATTGGAAGATTTCAATCGCTTATGGAGATGATATAGATGTTGCCCGCGCGGAAATTTTGGCTATGCTTACGCAAGATAATCGCGTACTTAGCGAGCCTGCAAAACCAACTGTTGTTCTCTCAGAACTTGGCGATAGTGCCATCATCATTACCGTTCGTGCATGGACAGCAAATAATGACTATTGGGCTCTGTTTTGGGATATCAACGAGCGCATCTACAAGGAATTGCCGACCAAAGGCATACATTTTACTTACCCACAAATGGATGTTCACATCAAACAAGACTAAAATATAAAACTAACAATAACAAATAGTGACTATGGAATTAAAAGACATTTTAGCAATTTCGGGTCAGCCAGGTCTGTTCCGCTATATTGCACAATCTCGCAATGGTTTTATCGTAGAGTCTTTGCTTGACGGCAAGCGTTCAAATGCAACCTCATCTTCAAGGGTTAGCGCACTCTCTGAAATATCTATGTATACAGAGGGAGAGGATATTCCTCTCGCAGAGGTATTTACAAAAATGTTTGCATACACAGAGGGCAAGCAAGCACTGTCGCACAAGGAGGCAGATAATAAACTGAAGGAGTTCTTCGGCGCTGTTATTACCGATTATGACCGCGAGCGTGTACGCGTTTCAGATATCAAGAAGGCAATCTCTTGGTTCAACTTGCTCGTTGGCGCCGGTATGACCGAGTTCCGTCTTCCTGATGAAGAGGAGCAGACCGAAGAGTAAACTTCGGTACAAAAAATTGAACGCATTCGCTTGCTGAATGCGGTTTTTTTGTTACATTTGTGAGACTATTGGCTACATTTAACTAATTCTTAATTTTTAGAATATAGATTATGAATATTTTCGAGCGTACGGGACTGCCCAAATCTTTATTTTGGGGATTTCTTGGTGTGCTTATCTTTATGATGGGCGATGGCATTGAGCAGACTTGGCTCAGTAAGTATATTGAGTCACAAGGGCTTGACCACGAGTTATTATTTACCGTATACGGCATTGCCATAGCGATATCCTCTTGGCTTTCTGGTGTGATTGCCGAAACTATTGGCGTGCGAAAAACCATGTTCTTAGGTTACATAACATACTTGGTTGGTATGGTTGGTTTTGCAGGCTTAGGAATGACAGGACTCAACTACCCTACTCTGCTTGCTACATATGCCATAAAGGGGTTTGCATATCCACTTTTTGCCTATACATTTATCGTCTGGATAACATACCGAGTAGGTAAGGATAGCCTCAGCTCTGCACAAGGCTGGTTCTGGTTTGTATTCACAGGCGGACTAAATGTTCTGGGTGCATATTATGGGGCTTATACCAAGGAGGCTATCGGCGTTGTGCCAACCCTTTGGACTTCGCTTATTTTTGTTACCATAGGTGCCATCTTAGCATTATGTATAAACAAGTGTCCCGATAGTAACCTCTTTGCGGAGAGCACTCCAAAAACAAATAGCAGTAAGTTCAAAGAGTTAATTCACGGACTGGGCATTATGAAGCGTGAGCCGAAGGTGCTAATGGGTGGTATCGTACGCATAATCAACTCCATCTCACAGTTTGCCTTTGTGGTATTTATGCCGCTCTACTTCGCAGACCACGGTATGACTGATACCGAGTGGGGGCTCATCTGGGGCTCGATATTTATGTTTAACATAGTCTTTAACCTCGTTTTTGGCATTGTTGGCGACCGTATAGGTTGGAGTCAGACCATAATATGGTTTGGTGGTGTAGGTTGTGCTGTAGGAGTACTGCTCTTTTATTATGCACCAGAGATTTGGAATAACTTCTGGTTTATTCTCGTCTGTGGAGGCTTTTGGTGCGTAATGTTAGCCGGTTATGTACCTCTCAGCGCTCTTGTACCATCGCTTGTAGAGAGAGATAAGGGTGCTGCCGTATCTGTTCTCAACCTCGGCGCTGGACTTGCAACATTTATA
>JAZNTY010000242.1:0-1985 GCA_045592005.1 Alistipes sp.
CGTGGTCGGCAATGATGATTATCAGGGTGTTATTCCACGCCTCACTTGCACGAACAGCCTCCACTACGCGGGCGATAGAGCTGTCGGCAAAATACATCGAGTTGAGCATCGGGTCATCAAACTTATCGGTCGGCACATCGAAAGGTTCGTGACTCGAAAGGCTCTGCCAAGCAACAAAGTAGGGTTGAGGGTTTAGGGACTTTTGCCTGATAAACTCTATAAAATAGTCTGCCATAACATCGTCAGCATAGCCCCACTTAGAGGTTGGTGCATCGAAGTGTAAGTCCTTTAGCGCCACAAGCTGCTCAAAGCCCGTAGCGTAGAGGTAGGATGCCATATTGGTAAAATTCAAATCGCCACCGTGAATATATGCTGTGGTGTAGCCCTGCTCTCTAAGTGAACCGGCTATAGAGGGCAGACGGGAGGCTCGCTGCGCATCCTTCATCAGTGACATTGTCGGCTGAGCGCAGAAACCGCTCAAAGTGGCTAATATGCCTCGGTCGGTACGGAAAGAAGAGGCTATAAGGTTCTCAAACCAAACACCTTCGCGCTTGTATCGTTGCATATTAGGCGCGACAGCTATGCCTCCAACCACCTCGTCTATTGTCGAGCGACCAAAACTCTCGGCAAGGATAAGTACTATATTGGGGCGCGGGCTACAGATAAGTCGCTGCTGCGGAGGCAATGACGGGTCAGGTATAATCTGAGCAAAGAGCTCAAGGCTCTGCTGAGGGTCAAGGGTGTCGTAACGCTCAAGGTCGCCACTCTCGCCTATGGAGCTGAGCAGAGAGAAGGTTGGGTTGACGGCTGCGTGGTTGAGGATGATTTTGTCGCTGAAGTATGCCTTAGAGACATTGGCTACAGCGGTAGTTACTCCTCCGCGTATAGCCAGAAAATCAACGCCAGCAAGGAGTAGTAGCAGTAGTGAGTAGATTATCTTTCTGCCCCATTTGTTGTGCTGCTGCCAGACGGCTATCTTATGTATCTGGTTTATCAGCGCTACAAAGAGGACGAAGTAGACTATCGCCACAGCGCTTTGTGTCAATACCTGCATAGGTGTAACACTCGCCATAGCTTGTTTCGGGGTCGCTAAAAATTGGAATATAGAACCGTCTAACGGAAATCCCCAATAACCATATAGCTCAAGATTTACGGCAAATGTTATAGCCACTATCAGTGCAGCAATATAGAGCCAAAGGCAACTTATGCCTCCCCAAACCCGTGATGGGAGCCATTGAGCAAAGAGTAGTAAGAGTATAGGCAGGGCACAAATATATCCTGCCATTGTCATATCAAGGCTTAAACCGTGCCAAATAACCCCCCCCCACAGTTCTGAAGCGGACGCTTCAGCGCACTGCTCAGCATACCAAAGTATAAATATCGGTTTCTGAAGTGCCGAGAGTAGGACAACGGCTGCAAACAATAGCAGGATATAGAGCGCATTTCGAACCATTGTCTTTTAGAGTAGAGCGTTGGCTTTACGGTCCTTGTGGAGCTTGTAGCACATTACAGCTGAGAGTATTACGGTTAATACGCCGCCTAAGATGTATGCTAAAGCGGTTGAACCTAAGCCTACAAACTGATTTGATACAAAGACAAATGATGAGCAGATATAGGTCATAAATATAGCTACCGGCAGGGCTACCCATATATTGCTCTTGTTGAGGTTCAGGTAGATTACAATGCACCAAAGAACAATGGTTGCCAAAGCTTGATTAGTCCAGGCGAAGTAGCGCCAAACAACATCAAAGTCTACAAAGGTCAGCACTATGCCTATGGCAAAAAGCGGTACGCAGATTACCAATCTCTTCCACTTTGTGCGTTGCTCAATATGGAACACATCGGCAATAATGAGTCGTGCCGAGCGGAAAGCTGTATCGCCAGAGGTTATCGGCGCTGCGACAACACCTAAAATTGCCAAAATGCCGCCCACAAGACCTAAGGTGGTGTTAGATATCTCATTTACCGCCCAGGCTGGTGTGTGA
>JAZNTY010000243.1:0-2523 GCA_045592005.1 Alistipes sp.
CGCACCAACAATCACTCCCCAGACAAATATTTTTTTAATAATTTTACTATTCATCGTCCTATTTTTTTTGCAAAGATACAAAAAAAGTTCTATTTTTGCAGTCGGGTAAGTCTTATACGACCAGCTCCTGCAAAACTCCCCCAGGCAAGGAATTGAGCAAGGGTATGCGGTTGTAGCGGTGCGATATAAGTAGCTTACCCTTTTTTATTGGGTATAAAAAATGCAGACCACGCAGTCTGCATTTTCTCTTTTTAACATCTACCCTATCGGATTCTATCAAGTGAGCGAACAAGTAGTTCATCGCGCAAAATTGCACGCATAGCAAGAGGGGTAAGAATTACCGATACTATAGGCATAAGGATTGGAAAACGAAAGACTATATTTGCCCATGTGATATCGAAACCTGTAAAGATATTGTTACATATCGCATATGTAAATGCGCCCATAAGCACAATCGCACCAAGAAGTAGCACGCACTCAACGCCGCAAAGACGAATTTGAAGTGGACGGTTTTTATATAGAAAAATTATCACAAATGGCAGTAATGTTGCCGTAGCAAGTACTGCACCGAGCCAAGCAGAAGCGTATGAGAGCACGCCCTCAGCATCTGAAATTGTGAAAGCCGAGAGGGTTACCTGATGACCATCCACACCAATATAAACAAGTGGGCAGACAAGCGTTACAACCATAAGCAGTGTAACTACCATAAGGTATAGTGTCTGTATTCTCTGAATCATAATTTTTTGTCTATTAAATATTTGTTTCTATCGCTTGAATTTCTATTTATTAACTCTCCCAAGAACCCGGCAAGGAATAGTTGCACTCCCAAAATTATAGCCAAAATCGCCAAATAGAAGAGCGGTTGGTCAGCAACGGCGCGTAGAGGCAGATCCATAATCTGCTTGTAAATTTTACTACCGATAATCCAGCAGGTGGTAAAACCGCCTATAAGAAACATCAGCGTTCCCAAACTACCGAAGAAGTACATCGGAGAACGACCAAAGTGCGACATAAAGGTTACAGATATAAGGTCAAGATAGCCCTTAACCATTCGCTCCATACCAAATTTTGATACTCCATATTTACGAGCTTGGTGATGTACCTCCTTTTCGCCGATGCGCTTAAAACCAGCATATTTTGCCAAAATAGGTATATAGCGATGCATCTCCCCATAGACCTCAATAGACTTTACAACGCTATTTTTATAACATTTCAGTCCACAATTAAAGTCGTGAAGTTTAATACCCGACACTGTACGGGCTGTCCAATTAAAGAACTTGCTGGGCAGTCGTTTGCCGATAGGGTCATAGCGTTTACGCTTCCAACCCGAAACAAGGTCATAGCCCTGCTCCACAATCATACGGCGCATTGCGGGAATTTCATCCGGCGAGTCTTGCAAATCGGCATCCATGGTAAAAACTACCTCGCCCTTTGCCGCCTCAAAGCCGCAATAGAGCGCCGCACTCTTGCCATAGTTACGCAAAAAGCGTATAGCACGCAGGGCTTCGCCATATCTCTGTTTAAGTTGCTCCACAACCTCCCATGAGCCGTCGTTTGAGCCGTCATCGACCATAATAACCTCGTACGAAAGGTGTTCTTTGTCACACACGCGCTCTATCCAAGCCATAAGTTCAGACAACGACTCTCGCTCATTATATAGAGGGACAACAACCGATATATCTAACTGATGAGCCATTACTCACTCTGATTTTGATTATCGAACAAGTCGGGCTTTTTACTTATTGTAGCAGCCAAGATAAGCGATGTTATAAAACCCCAAAAAGTATAACTCCAAATCGAGGAGATGATGGTAGCAAATATTCCGGGTTCTGGCTGAGCTGCCATCTGAGCCATCATTTCGTTATACATACCAGCCATTGAAGACATTGCCGGATTGGACTTGATAATAGCTTGCAAAGATGCTATCATTGCCTGTAAGTATTCGGTGTGTCCTATAATAATATTGTGGAGGATATAGCGACCCAAACCTACAATAACACCAGACAATGCCGAAACAGCAACAATATAGCTTACAGCTGAGCCGTAACTAAACATCTTGAGTGTTTGCTGTTGCGCCATAACTGCAACGGAGTAGTTTTTAGCAAAACGATACAGCAACCAAACAAAGAGCACAAAAGAGATAATCATCTCAATCGCCATTACCGAATACCAACCCATAGAGCCTCCATAAACTGTGGCACACTGCTCAAAAATATGCGAGCAGAGCATCACAAAGCCTAAAATAGCGCCATGAGTCATTACATTGTTCAAAAATAAATTCTGTTTCATAATTCTATGTAAACTCTATAAAAAGTGATGCACAAAGATAGAAAAAAAAGTTGGCTATTCCAATATCGCACCATATTTATACGATGGTTATGCAGGAAAATAATGAAAAATACACATCTTTATTGGGCAATGATATTGAAATGTCAGATTTTTTGTTATATTTGCACCCGAAACCATCTATTATTTTTTATGGGAAATGAAAAAAATATTTGCTCTGACAGTAGCTGCACTATG
>JAZNTY010000244.1:0-3658 GCA_045592005.1 Alistipes sp.
TACAGCCCATTACACCACAGAGCCTGACATCATCAGCCGTATAAAAGAGTTGGTATACAAAAGAGGGTTTCTGCCTTGCGATATAACCATCCTTGTTCGCACAAATGCTCAGGCGGAGATGATTGCCAAAGTATTGCTCGATGCCGGTGTTAAAGATCCGAGTATGCGTTTTGGCATAATGACCCAGGAGGCTTTGACACTAAACAGCTCGCATATAATACAGTTTATCCTTGCCATAATGCGTTATGCTATAGACCGCAGGGATACTATCAGCTTAGGCATCTACAATCGTCACTACTACAACCTCGACCTCTATCGTACAATCACAACCTCCGAGGAGGCGTTCTTCGATAGAATAGCTAACCTCCCGCCACAGGAGGCTTTTGAGCAGATAATGATACGCTACAGCGAGTTCTTTGAGGGGCAGGAGGCTTACACTCAGGCTTTTCATGAGAATATTATCAAGTTCTGTGCATCGAAAGTTGCCGACCTGAAGATTTTCTTAGATTGGTGGGATGAAAAGGGTGGCGACAAGTCGGTATCTATAGAGAAGGATAAGAACGCTATTGAGATTATGACCATTCACAAGTCCAAAGGTCTTGAGAACAAGGTTATCATTATTCCATATTGTAATTGGGACCTTATCCCACGCTCGTTTTACACAAGTACCATTTGGGCTGCGCCATCACCTCAGAGTGGTTTAGACAACTCGCTACTCTTCCCGATACAGTCAAACAAGGATGCAGCAAACTCTATATTTGCTGAGCAGTACTATAAAGAGTATATCTACAGCCATATTGATGCCATAAATATGCTATATGTAGCACTAACCCGTCCTAAGGAGCAGTTGCACATCTTCTTTCCGGCGATGAAGGCTGATAGGTACAACAAATTCAAAGATGTAGCTTCCAATGTGGGTGAGTTGCTCTTTAAGGCTTTAGGGATGGAGAAGGAGTACATCTTCGACAAGGAACAACAGCAGCAAGTGGGAAGCATTGTCTACACTCAGGGGTTAGCTGATGGTCCGGCAAAACGCGAAGAGGAGAAGGATACTCATCAAACAATAGTGCTAAAGCCAACTCCTACATCGGAGTTCAATCTGAAGCTAAAATTTCCTTCACGCCATTTTACAGAGGCTCAGAAAACAGAGGCGATATCGCCAAGAGATAAGGGTATTATACTCCACAAGGTTATGGAACGCTCCAACTCCCGCAGTCAGATTAGCCAAGCTATAGAACAGTTAAAGATTGACGGCAACATAAGCGCTACCGAGTGCCAAAAACTTGAACAGCAGATTAATCAAGCGTTGTTGGAACCTACTGCACAAGAGTGGTTTAGCGCCGATTGGGATGCCGTGTATACCGAGAGCGGCATAATAATACCGAAGGAGGGTATTAAGCGTCCAGATAGAGTTATGGTCAAGGGCAACAGAGCTGTTGTTGTAGATTACAAGTTCGGTAAATCGGTCAACGAATATAGAGAGCAGATGACTCAATACTGTCAACTATTAAGCCAAATGGGTTATAGTGAGGTTTCAGGATATTTATGGTATGTACGCCAAGGAAAAATTGAACAAGTAAGATGAAAAGAGGAATACTATCTATAATCCCTCGTTCAGCAAGGGCGCGTGGATATTTGGTAACGGCAACGATACTTATTCGGGCTCTACTCAACTTTTTAGGTTTAGCAGCGCTACTGCCGGTATTATACCTTATATTAGACAGCGAGAATATACATTCAAATGTGTGGTTATCAAAGATTTACGACCTATTTGGTTTTACATCCGATACAACATTTGTCATCTGCATAACCGCAGCGATGGTTGGTTTTATACTCTTCAAGAGTTTGGCAAATACCCTACTTTATCGTTTTGAGAGGGATTATATCTACTCGCTCTACCGCTATCTTTCGCGCAACCTATATATTGACTACTTCAATCGCGGATTGTCTTTTATCAAGTCTTCCAACTCGGCAGTGCTCTCCCGCAATGTAAATGTGGTCTGCTACACCTTCGTTGCGGGGGTATTAAAGCCTATAGCTGTAATTCTAAGCGAGGCGATACTCTTCATTCTTCTCTTTGGCTCGTTGGCTTTATACAGCCCTATGGCGGCTCTTCTCACAGTTGCAATATTTATACCCGTAGTGTGGCTCTACTTTACACTTATAAGACAGCGGGTTAATAAGTATGGCTCCATAGAGAACGAAGCGCAACGCCGCAAGTTTAGAGATACGGTCGAGACATACAGAGGATATGCCGACATTGAGATAAACAACGCCTTTGGCAAGATGTTGGAAAATTTTGACCAAAACACCGATACAATGGTAGAGGTAGGCGCTAAAAATGCCACTATATCTACCCTACCACAGATTTTTACCGAGATTGGTCTTGCCGCAGGTATGGCTATGTTAGTGAGTCTGAGTGTTGGATTGCAAAGTGGCGATATGAAGATTCTCTTCGGCATTTTTGCCGTGGCTGCTCTAAGACTTATGCCTTCGATACGAGCCATTATGGGTGCATGGACCTCGCTCCGCTACAACAGATATGCGATAGATATTATCCGTCAGGCGGATATAGATACCCCTGCCACCATTGATAACAACACGACAGAGCGTCTTGAATTCAACGACAAAATATGCGTCAACAACCTCTATTTCCGCTTTGAGGACGGTCAAAATGACACCATATCCAACCTCAGTTTTACCATTCATAAGGGCGAAAAGATAGGTATCAATGGACGCTCAGGTGCCGGCAAAACGACACTCTTCAATCTACTATTGGGTCTATACAAGCCAACTTCTGGCTCTATTATGATTGACAACCAGCCTTTAGACCAAACTACTCGCCGTAAGTGGCAGAATGCTATAGGCTATGTATCGCAAAGTGTATTTTTGACCGACAGCACCGTTTTGGCAAATATCGCTTTGGGTTGCAAGGAGGAGGATATAGACCTAACCCGCGTAGCTCAAGCTGTGGAAGCTGCCTCTTTGGGCGAGTTTATCGCCTCATTGCCAAATGGACTAAATACCCGTATTGGCGAGTGCGGAGCTCTACTCTCCGGTGGTCAGCGACAGAGAATTGGCATAGCCCGCGCACTATACAAGGGCGCTGAAGTCCTATTTTTTGACGAGGCAACATCATCGTTAGACAACCAAACTGAGCAGAGCATAAATCAGGCTATTGTGGAGTTAACTAAGAGTAACCAAACCCTGACTATCGTGGTTATTGCCCACCGCGAAAGCTCACTAAATTATTGTGACAGAGTTATAACACTATAAATCGAGATTATGGAATACATCGTAGCACAATACAGAATTAGAACATCCGGCAGATACTCCGACTTAGTCGGCTGTGGTCTGCGTGGCTTTGCACCCTTTCAGGTTGATGCTAAGCCCGACAAAGAGGCTCATATGGAGCTCTTTACCGAGGCGACAATCGACAAAAAGTCATTGAAAGAGCTCACCGAACTCAATAGTTTTGATTTTGAGGATGAGTTGGCGCAATGTACGCTCTACCGACATAGTGACGGTTACCTGTTTGAGATGGTTAAAGGGGATATATCATACCTTTTTCTCAAATATAACAGTTCCTCAAAGGTCGAGTCAAACTTTGCCACTATAGAGGCTATAGACCTTTCACTGCTTAGATTTGGCATGTGGA
>JAZNTY010000245.1:0-5425 GCA_045592005.1 Alistipes sp.
GAAGCCAGAACAAGACCCTCTGTAAAACCTGCTGCCTGTGCCTGCTTGAGTGCAATTTCGGCAGAGCCTACACGGTTCATCTGACCAGCACCAACTCCCAGAGTATGACCATTCTTAACAACTGCAATAGCGTTCGATTTAACATGTTTTACCACACGCCAGCCGAAGTTGAGATCAACAAGTTGTGCCTCTGTTGGTTTTGTCTCTGTTACGCACATATCCAAAGTAACCTGCTTAGTAACGGTATCAAGTTGCTGAACCAAAAGACCTCCATTGACACTGATATATTGGTTGATAGGCTTATCATTCTTAGTCATATCGACCTTCAGCAGGCGTAAGTTCTTCTTTGTACTCAAAATCTCAAGAGCCTCTGGAGTAAACTCTGGAGCCATAACAATCTCAAGGAAGATAGGTTTCATACCCATAGCTACCTTAGCTGTAAGAGGACGGTTTACAGCCACAATACCGCCATAGATAGATACCTTATCAGCCTCATATGCAGCACTCCAAGCCTCTTCAATAGTAGCACCGATAGCAGCGCCACAAGGGTTCATATGCTTTAGTGCAACGCAGAAAGGCTCGTCAAATTCACGAACAATATTAAGAGCCGCATTTGCGTCCTGAATATTGTTGTAAGAGAGTTCCTTACCGCCAAGTTGCTCTGCATAAGCAAGCGAGAAAGCTGTTGTTTGGTTATCAGAGTAGAACTTAGCACTCTGATGTGGATTTTCGCCATAGCGCAGAGATTGCTTGATATCGAACTCAAGGAAAAGTTTCTCACTTAGACCCGCTTTCTCACGCATAAAGGTAGCAATACAGCTATCATACTGTGCAGTATGAGTGTAAGCTTTAGCAGATAGTGCCAAACGGGTTTCAAGCTTAGTATTACCACACTCTGCAATCTCAGCAAGAACAGCTGCATAGTCCGCAGGGTCGCACACAACAGTAACATCCTTATAGTTTTTAGCTGCACTACGAAGCATAGATGGACCGCCGATATCAATATTCTCAATAGCATCCTCCATAGTTACATTCGGTTTGGCGATAGTCTGACGGAATGGGTAAAGGTTTACGCAGACAAGGTCAATAAACTCAATACCATTCTCTTTTAGAGCCTCAAGGTGGCTTGCCTCATCACGACGAGCCAACAGACCTCCATGAACCTTTGGATGTAGGGTTTTTACTCGACCATCACATATTTCCGGAAAGCCGGTAACATCGCTAATACCTATAGTCTTAACTCCAGACTCCTCAAGTAGGCGCTGAGTGCCACCGGTAGCAATAATCTCCCAGCCATGGCTTACCAAGCCCTCTACAAATTGAACAAGACCACTCTTGTCGCTAACACTAACTAAAGCTCTTTTCATTTTAATATAGCTAATTTAATTTAATATCTTTCTAATTGTCTCTACATACATCTTATGCTCTATTTGCTGACCTATGCGGTGTACCTCCTCAGCACTATCTCCATCATATTCAAAGGCTCGCTGTGCAATGATTTTTCCACCATCTAAAGTCTGGTCTACCCAATGGATAGTAATTCCAAAGACCTTAACGCCATACTCTATAGCCTGCTCTACAGCTCTGGCACCCGCAAAGGCGGGAAGAAGCGAGGGGTGGATATTTATTATCTTGCCTCCATAAGCATTAAGTAGCACATCGCCCACAATACGCATATATCCTGCAAGGCAGACTAACTCTACTTTAGCGCTATCAAGCAGCTGAACAATCTGCTGTTCATACTCGCTTTTAGAGCTGTAATCTTTTGGGTTGAAAGCAAAATACTCAATGCCCAATCTCTCAGCCCTTTTAACAACCTCAGCTTGTAGTTTATCACATACAAGCAGTACAACAGAAGCATCCAACTGTCCGTTAATACACGCTTGAGCGATTGCTTCAAAGTTTGTTCCCGCTCCGCTCGCAAATACAGCTATACGGTGCATAATTACTCTATTACAACACCCTCTGTGTCGGTTACACGACCGATAACTGAAGCCTTTTCGCCCGCAGCTATAAGAATATCAATAGCCTTCTGTGCCTGGCTTTCATCCAACACTATAACCATACCGATACCCATATTGAAGATGTTAAACATCTCACGATGAGGTATCTTGCCATACTTCTCCAATAGACGGAATACAGGAAGGATATTCCAACTGCCCTCCTTGATAGCCAAACCCTGACCTTGAGAGAGTACACGAGGAATATTCTCGTCAAAACCACCACCTGTAATGTGGCAAATACCGTGAACATCACAATTGCGGATAACCTCAAGCACCTGACGCACATAAATCTTTGTAGGGGTAAGCAATGTTTCTCCTAACTTCGCGCCCTCAAGCTCCTCATAAGATGCGTTAAGGTCAAGGTTATTATCTGCAACCACTTTACGCACAAGGCTGAAGCCATTTGAGTGAACACCACTTGATGCAATACCTACAAGCACATCGCCGACCTTAACCTTACTACCATCAATAAGTTGTGACTTCTCAACAACACCGCAGGTAAAACCTGCAATATCATAATCGCCACCCTCATACATACCGGGCATCTCGGCGGTCTCGCCACCAATAAGTGCGCAACCAGCCTGACGGCAACCCTCAGCAACACCGGCAACAATAGCCTCCACCTTTTCTGGGATATTATGACCTAAAGCCACATAGTCAAGGAAGAAAAGTGGCTCAGCGCCTTGTGCCAAAACATCATTTACACACATTGCCACAGCATCAATACCGATAGTGTCGTGCTTATCCATAGCAAAGGCTATTTTAAGTTTAGTACCCACACCATCGGTACCGCTAACAAGTACCGGCTCCTTGATATTGAGTGATGCCAAATCGAACATACCACCAAAGGCTCCGATATTACCCATAGAGCCCGTGCGCTTGGTAGAAGCTACATGTTGCTTAATACGGCGTACTACCTCGTAGCCCGCCTCAAGGTTTACACCCGCTTTTTCGTAATTTACAGCCATATATTTAATATTTATTTGTTTACTTCTTCAATGCTTTTGTATATTGGGGTTGGATATTTGCCATCAAAGCAGGCAAGGCACATATCTGTTCTGCCAGCAGCCGACTTAAGTGTAGACTCATAAGACAAGAATGCCAACGAGTCGGCTCCAATAGCCTTACAAGCCTCATCTACATTCATACGCGCAAGCATCAACTCCTCAAGGGTTGATGTATCTACGCCATAGAAGCAAGGGTGGGTCATTGTTGGGCTGGCAATACGAACATGCACCTCGGTGGCACCTGCCTCACGAAGCATATTCACTATTCGGCGCGAAGTAGTACCTCGGACAATAGAGTCATCAACCAGCACCACACGCTTGCCGCCAACAATAGAGCGCACCGGCGAGAGTTTCATTCTCACACCCTTCTCTCGCAGAGCCTGAGATGGTTGAATAAAGGTTCTACCCACATACTTATTTTTGATAAGACCCATCTCATATGGCATACCACTCGCCTCGCTATAACCCTGAGCTGCGCTAAGGCTTGAGTCTGGTACACCCACAACTATATCCGCATCTACAGGAGCCTCTTGAAACAGTCGACGACCTGACTCTTTACGATAGGCATGAACATTACAACCATCGATATCGCTATCTGGACGGGCAAAGTAGATATACTCCATTGCACACATCTTACATTTGCACTGTTCAGCGTATATAGTTGAACGGATGCCTTTCTTATCGATAGTTACAATCTCGCCTGGTTGGATATCTCGTACAAACTCGGCTCCAATGGTGTCAAAAGCACAAGTCTCGCTAGATACCACATATCCATCGCCTATTTTACCGATAGAGAGAGGGTGAAAACCATATCTGTCACGGCAAGCATAGAGGCGATTTTTGGTCATTATCAAGAAAGCGTATGCTCCCTCCATCTGCTTCAGAGCCTCAATAATTGAGAAGATACGAGGCTCATCTGGGTCGTCCTTCTTAATAAGGTGCGCCAACAACTCTGCATCAGAATGAGAGTGGAACAATGAGCCTCTACGCTCCAAAGCCTCGGTAAGTTGCTCAGCATTAACTACATTACCATTATGAGCCAAAGCAAAGTCTCCTGAACCATGATGAAAATATAGAGGTTGCAAATTATCAACTCCGCGGGAAGTAGCTCCGGTATAGAGGACATGACCTATACCCATTGTTCCATCCATAGCGGCAATATGCTTCTCCTTAAATACTTCTGAGACAAGACCGGCTCCGCGATGACGCTTCATATTACCTGACGCATCCACGCAGACCATTCCACAGCCCTCCTGACCACGATGCTGCATTGTGTGCAGACCGTAGTAGATTATTGATGAGGCGTGCTCAACACCATATACTGCTAAAACACTCATTATACCTATATATTTATATTACTCACCCTTAAAATATCTAACTGCATTGTCAAAAATGTTCTGACACTTCTGTCCAGCAATGTTCTTAAACAGACCCTCTGTATATCGCTCGGTATGACCCATTTTACCCAAAATCTGACCGTCTTTGCTAATGATACCCTCAATACCATATGACGAGCCGTTAGGGTTATATGGAGCATCTGTTGTCGCGTGACCCTGAGCATCACAATATTGGAATGCCACCTGTCCATTAGCAAACAACTCCTCAGCAAGCTCCGAGCTTACAACAAACTTACCCTCGCCGTGACTAACAGCAATAGAGTGAAGTTCGCCCACATTGAATGATGACAACCAAGGAGAGGCTGTTGTTCCCACGCGAGTTGTTACAATCTGCGAGATATGGCGATGAATATCATTGTGGAACAGCGTTGGAGAGGCTGTAGTAACCATACCCAAACGACCATAAGGGAGCAGACCTGATTTTACCAAAGCTTGGAAGCCGTTGCAGATACCTAAAATAAGTCCTCCGCGGTCAAGCAGTGCGTGAACAGACTTTGTAACCTGAGCATTGTTAAGCACGCCCGCGATAAACTTACCGCTACCGTCTGGCTCATCGCCCAAAGAGAAGCCTCCGCTAAGCACTAAGATGTGGCTATTATCGATAGCTTTACACATACGCTCAATAGAGTCAAAAATAGCCTCCGAAGTGAGGTTGCAGAACACACCTATCTCGGTCTTAGCACCCGCGCGCTCAAAGGCGCGCGCAGTATCATAGTCGCAGTTTGTAGCAGGGAATACAGGCAGGTAAACCTTAACCATATCAACCTTAGCACCCTTATATTTAGGAGCAGCATCTGAACAATCAGCTTCACGACAAGGTTCTCCACAGCGACCCTTTGACGGATACACACTCTCAAAACGAGCGGTGTTGGCTACAAGTAGCTCCTCTAATGCCACGCTATGACCATTTACGGTCAGACTCTTATTGGCAACAGTTGTTCCCACAATTACCGCCGCTGGGTCTATAATCTCCGCATTGCTCTCAACAAGGATAGAGCCGTAGCTATAATCAAATAGT
>JAZNTY010000246.1:0-6332 GCA_045592005.1 Alistipes sp.
AATATAGCTTTGAATAGCCATTTGGAGCACGCCTCGCTTATCGCCACGCAGGTTAAACGACTGCAACGAGCCAAATCTAAACTCCCATCATATTATGATGTTCGCGCTATTCTACCTCCGCGAGCCTATGAACAGTCTTCCAGCGAGCGGGCTGCTGCCCAGAAGCGGTTGAGTGGAGATAGCGTCTTAGAACTCACTACGGGTTTGGGGGTGGATGCATTGTCACTCTCGCGCCACTTTGGGCGGGTTGTAAGCTGTGAATGTGACCCCACGCTGAGCCGTATTACCGAGTATAATCTTGAACTGTTGGGAGCCGATAATGTTGAGCTGCTCAATACTACGGCAGAACACTTCCTTGCCACTACCACAGACCATTTTGATTGGATATATGTCGACCCGGACCGTCGTGGGCGTAATGACGAACGCCTTGTGTTGTTGGAGGAGTGTTCTCCTAATGTGGTGGAGCTTATGCCACAGATGCGCCGTATAGCCGACAATATATGTATCAAGTGCTCTCCGCTCTTTGATACAGCTGAGGCTGAACGACTTTTTGGCGAATGTTCGGTGGAGTGCGTATCGGTAGGTGGCGAGTGTAAACAGGTAAATATCTATATAGACAATAAAGCCCCTACCTTTAGGGCAGAGGCTGTTGGTGTTGGTTTTTTCGAGATTGAGCGAGATAAGGTTGGACAGTATGGTTTTGCAGCCCCGACTACAGATTTTGAGCCATATCGCTACCTTATTTTAGCTGATAGCTCGCTTGTGCATTCTCGCCTTACGGCTGCCGCTTTTGCTGGTGTTGCCGATATCTGGAGTAACAGTGGCGTGGCGCTCTCCAAACATCATCCGGGCAGTGTGGTGGGTAGAGTCTTTGAGATAGCCGAATACTATCACCTTGGGGACAAAGAGCTTAAGAAACGCCTCAAGGGTGGTCGTGTAGAGGCTTTTTTACGAGACTTTCCTATTGGTAGCAGTGCCCTGTATCGTAAATTCTCTATGCGCGAGGGGTCGCAGAGTCGTTGGTGTTTTACAAGCATCGGCGGCAGCCTGCTGGCTTTTCGTTTAGAGCAAATTTAATGGGTAGATAAGCTCTCTTTGTCTAAAAAATCTGCTGCAAAGAGCCTCCAACCACTCTCTACCGCAGTGCGGTCTGCGGCAGAACCATTTTCGACTAACGATATGGCGGCGACAATGGCTACCATCAGGTTATGGTCGGTGGTGTCTACTATCTGTTCGCTGTTGATGTAGGCTAACCGACAGAGCCGGTTGATATATGCCTCAGTGTTGTTCTCCGAGGGTGGGGCGTAGCGGTTAATCATCTCTCTTACGCTCTTGTATCCTTTGATGGAGTAGGTGTGGAGCAATACAAATATGGCTCTGTAACCCTCCTCTAAGGTTCTAAATTGCTTAAACTCAGGGTCTTTAGAATGTTTGCATTCGCCCTTGTACTTTACTGCTGAGCGGCGAATATTTCCTGGGTTGAGGTTGCGAAGTCCTCGTGATAGCTTAGCTGACATTATTAATCTGTTTTTCAATTCTGCGGTGTAGATATTTACGCATCCACTCAAATAGTGGAGCGTCTGATAGCTGAGATGCATTTTCGAGGAACGACCACATCTCTACTGAGCATATAAAGCCGGCAAAGAGTTTTGTTAAATGTAGCTCCATAAAGTCGAGCAGGCAGCTCTCCATAATCCAGCACATACCTATCGCTGTAATGACAAACCCCGCCTTGTATAGCGTTCGCCAGGCTTGAAAACTCTCGAAATACCACCTCTCGGCTTTGCGGATAGCTATTGCTCGCGAAGCAGCAACGCCGCTGATAAAGTCTACGGCTATAAAACATAGCGCACATAAGATTACCGGCTGTGCAGGGGCGAATAGGGATAGCAGCGAGAGAAGAATGGTATTAAGATATCTGAATAAATCCTCCATATATTGAACAATGGTTTAGTATGTTATCTTTCGGGTTGTACTCCGTATACTTGTCGCTGTTGGCATTCAAGTGGTCAGAGAGCCGTGTAATAAGTTCTCTTGTACGGATTTTGAGAGAGCGCATCAGCTGCTGTGTTGCGGCAGTTGAGGGAGGGGTCATCGTCTCGCCACAAGGGGCAATAAGCCCGCTATCGGCGGTACGCACATTGATAGAAGGCTGCACCATAAGCCTTACTGCAAAGGCAAGAGCTGGAGCGATAAAATCTGTCAAAAGGGTCGCATATTTACCCTGATTTATGCTCTCTACAAGCGACTCTCCTACTACGGGGATAATGTAGCGAGAGGTTGCAGCTAAGATGTCGCTGGGGGTAATATTTTGCGGTGAGAGGTCATTTGCCTGTCCAAAGGCTAAAACAATAACCTCCTCTGTGGGAATAAGTGTCTTCATCAGCCTATCTTTGTTACATTGTACTTAGTGATTTCGGAGAGGTAGTACTGCTGCTCAGGGTCCTGAGGGTCATACTCTAAGCCGTCTGCCTTGCGCGCCTCCCATACCTTCATATATATCGGTTTGGAACGGGTTGGCGGGCGGTTTATAAACTCAAGTGAGGAGCAGTCTATCGATAAAATCTTCGATATAACCTCCACCAAAGGCTCTAATAGTTCAGCCTGCTCTCCCAATATTACGGTATTGAGCGCAATCTCATACTCGTGCAGTATTCGCTCGGCATTGAAGCCGGAGGAGTAGTTCAGTCCACTTAGTGAGCGGAACCAGGAGTGAGCTACCACGATATCGTTTGTCGCCTGCTCATGCAGAGCCTCCCAGTCGCCGTCATTTGATACAGAGAGCGGCACAAAGCGCGAGTTGTCATTCTCGCTGCCATCTTTGACGATGAACATAACTTGTCCGGGCTTGCCGGCAAAGCGTGTCTCGGCGCTGCGTATCATTCTCTCGGCATCCTGCTCGTTGTCTACCGTGTCGTCCAAAATCATAATGCCTGAAGGCTGGAAAGAGTTGTCTAAGCGCGAAATATTCCAGCGGTCGGTCTTGTAGGCTATGGCACTGACTGATAGTCCGGCAATATATGGCGGTACCCCGTAGTGGCTAAATCCGGGTTCATAGTCCTTGTAGTGGATAATGGAGCGTAGGGTGCCGTCACTCTGCTCCTCAAAGAGAGGATATATAGGCAGTACGGCAGCCTCTTTGCTGTTATACTGCTCCCAATTATGGTATAGAATAATATGCTGAGAGTCCTTAGCAATGCGGCAGTGTGTGGCATCCTGATGATAGAGCGAAAGTAGCGTGTGGTCGGCATTTGTGACTACCTCCACAAAGCTGTTGCCAAATAGAGCCTTGTCAAAGGCAACCTTGTTTATCAGTTGTCGTAGTGACTCTCCACTGCTATTTACTCGCTCCACAATGCTGCACAATAGCGGATTTGAGGTGTCAAAAGCAAAGCCCTTGCCGGAGATGTAGTCCGCCTTGTCGTTGATTATTCGGCGATGTGTTGTCGAGCAGCGGGATATAGCCGAGAGTAGTTGTGGCATACAGTTGTCTGAGCCCCACCTCCAGAACTCGCGGCTGTTGACCCTTGCGGCTTTTGTGCTGTATGGGTCGTGGAGAGGTGTTACCACTCCACAAATCTTACTCTTTTTACTCATAGATAAATCGGTTTATGGTTGTGTCTTGACATTTGAGAATAAGCGTTACGGTTGGCTGTCCGGTTAGAGATTGTGCTGAGGATGCCTCTAACGAATGGAGTTTTAGCGGGGAGGTAATATTGATGACCGATTTACAACATAGCTCGATTGAGGCATATAGCCCATCGTATATAGCTTGCTCAAGAAACTGTTTGTTGAGCCAAATATCGGCATCATCGGGTTTGGCAACAAGCGTTAGTGTGTGCTCGACAACAAAGCTGCTGTTACTGCCCGCAATGGTCTGAACATAGGTCGAGGAGTCGTCTATCAACTTTGCCTCTATACCGTTATCTCCAACCGCTTCGGCGGCAGAGAGGATACACCTCTCAATACCGCCTATCGGTTTGTATCCCATACTTAGAAGTTGGAGTAGTAGAGTGAGAGAAGCTGCTGGTCGATAAAGTCGGCACCGATGAGGAATACAGCTCGCTGACGGTTCTCCATCAAATCTGGGTTGTACCACATACGAACCTCATTTTCCGGCATATCGGAGGTGTTGAGAGCCAATACCAAATTACGACGGTCGGTAAGCAGACAGAAGGTAGAGAACTCATTGCGCTCATATCTGCCAAGTGGTACTTCGACTACCGGAATGCCATGATAGCAGAGCGCTGTGTGTCCGTTGATAAGGTCGTTGTAAGCTGAGTCAACACCCTTTTGGTCGAGATACTCGATATATCCGTTGTATACATCCGAGCTGACAAAATATACCAGCTCGCCCTCTGAACGCAGTGACTTAAGCTCCGGTGTTGCCATATCCCAACAACCTTTGAGCATCTCTATAGCAGAAGGAGCCTGCTCAGCAGAGTCGATAGCCTGGTGTGGCACCTGGTCAAGGACACTCTTTATGTTTGCCAAGAAACCGTTGAACAGTGTAATATCAGAGATTGCGCCATCGGTGTCACCAAGCCACATTGCAGAGCGTACAGACTCGGCAATAGCCTGACGGAAGAGTTCGGTCTCAGCCTTCTCAAGCTCTGTGCCGGTCAAATCCTCCATATTTACATCGCCTCGGTTGGTAATCTTCTCAAAAATCATTGAGAAGTAGTCATCTGCTGAGAAGCGGGTCTCAGCCTTGACCTTGGTCATCTGGATAGTCTTTTGGTACTTTGTTGCATTTGCTCCGCCATTCCAGCCGCTCTCAAATGGCTGCAAAACATACTCTGGCTGGCTCCATACCTGCACCGTTGTCGGCATAGGCATATTGTAGATTACGCGAATACCCAACTGCTCGGCATTTTTGCCGCAAAAAGATGGACGGAAAAAGATGGTCTCAAGGTCAGTGCCTCTGTAGGTCTTTGGATTTTCAATTAACATAGTTCTAAAAATTTTAAGTTGTTGTTTTGTTGTTCTCTGCCACTATTTGAAAGCCGCAGCATCGCGGTTGTAGGCATCGGCATTGGCAGTAAGTGTCGCGCCTTCGTAGTCTGGGTCCTCTATTGGTTTTGTGGTTGTCGGCTCAACAGTATCCTGTGCAGCGTGTAGCGCCAAGACGGACCCATTTGTTCCGACGCTTCCTTGCACATCTGTTCTTTTGCCACTCTGCTGAGATGTCGGGGCTATATTCTCAGGCAGTGGCTGCGGGACGGGTTGTTTGGGGATGTCAAAGCCTAACCATTTAGCCACCCTCTCGATAAGGTTCTTTGAGGGCGCAGAGTCAGCCTTGACAATCTTATCTACAAGCCCCGCCTCTAAAGCCTGTTGGGGCGAGAGCCATACACCTTGACCGCCGTTTTGCGCCATAATAGTGCTGTAATATTGGGCATCATTTGCCGAGTGTGCCGCATATATAGCGGCAATGCGCTCATCGGTCTTTTGGAGTAGCTCTGCTTGCTGTATCAGCTCTGTGGCATTGCCTTCTGTGGCGCAGGAGGAGTTGTGGATAAGGTAGAGTGCAGACTCTGCAATCTCGCGGCATCCCTCATTTGCCGCCTGCGCTATAATTGTAGCTGCCGAGGCGGTGTAGCCGTAGCAGCGTGTGGTAATGTGGGCATCGAGCGATTGTAGTGCTTCGTAGATAAGCAGTGCATCGGCAACATCTCCTCCGACAGAACGGATGTTGACAATCACTATTGGTGTGTTGAGCTGCTCAATCTGTTGCAGACGCTCTTTAAGCTCTTTGTAGGTGGTTACCGAGTTGCCCTGCTCGGCGGTGCCTATTGTACCCTCAATGTCGATTGTTGCGACGGTTGTTGAGGCGTTAATGTTGATAGTTTGATGGTTCATAGTCCTCTGGTTTGTTTGTCGTAAATAATCTCTCTGACTTTCTCGTACGAGCAGTTGTGCAAAACTGCTAACTGCTCTAAGGCGTCGCATACCTTTACTCCCTTGTCCCTGAGCTCCCTGAAACTCTCCCGTATCACAATCTTCTCCACGCCGAGTTGGTTTATCAACCCCTGGTCCCAGAGTGTCTGTAATATCTGCTCAATGATTGCGTTGTTGAGCATCTGGGAGAGTTTTGCTATAGCCGGTTTTACGCGCCTTGTGGGTGTGTTGTCGTTTCTACTCATACTCTTCACTTATAAAGGTGCATATTGCCAATTGCCTCTCAAGGTCATACTTCTCTATGCTCTCTATCCTAAATCTGCCCCTCTGTGGCAGGGTGTCGAGGATAAAGCTATCGCGTATTGTCGCCATCTCGGTCTCCAAAGATAGCAGCGCCTCCAACTCTGCTATTGATAATCTTACTGCGGCTT
>JAZNTY010000247.1:0-9063 GCA_045592005.1 Alistipes sp.
ATGGGCTATTACACCTCTCTTTAGTTATGCCGGGAGACATACTTCCTGAAATAGTTGAATTTTTCAAATACCTATACAATAGAAAAGAATGAAAAAACTGCTTGTTGTTCTGCTATTTATCTCATTTTCTGCTTCGGCACAATTTAACCGTGAGCCGCTTGTTGGTCGTCAGTATGCCGAGTTGCCTCTTGGAAGTATTAAGGCAGAGGGCTGGCTGTTAGAGCAACTGCACCGTATGCGTGATGGTATGACAGGTCATCTAGATGAGGTTATGCCAAATGTTGTTGGGTCAAGAAACTGTTGGCTCGGTGGCGATGGCGATGCGTGGGAGCGTGGACCATATTGGATAGATGGGCTGTTGCCTCTTGCTTATATTCTTGATGATCAGTCGCTTAAAGATAAGGTTAAGCCATGGATTGAGTGGACTCTCGCCTCTCAAACTCCTGATGGGCACTTTGGTCCTACGGTAGATAGACCAAAGGAGCCGGGACTACAGCGCAACAGAGCGCGCGATTGGTGGCCTAAGATGGTTATGCTCAAGGTATTGCAACAATACTACTCGGCTACGGGCGATGAACGAGTGATACCGTTTATGACTGCCTATTTCCGCTATCAACTCGCGGAGTTACCAAAGTCGCCACTGAATAAGTGGACACACTGGGGAGCAGAGCGTGGCGGCGATAATTTAGATGTAATCTATTGGCTCTATAATATTACGGGCGAGAGTTTTCTGCTTGAGCTTGCCGATATCGTCTATCAGCAGACATATGACTGGTATGCCGCCTTCTCACTACAGAACAATGTTCTCTATAGTCAGCACTCACTGCACTGCGTAAACCTCGGACAGGGCTTTAAGACCCCTGCGGTAAGGTATCAGCAAACAGCAGATAAAGCGATGCTTGAGTCGCTTAAAACTGCCAAGAGAACCATCGCTGCAACTTTTGGTTACCCTACGGGGCTATGGGCAGGCGATGAACTGACAAGGTTTGGCAATCCTATCTTCGGCTCTGAACTTTGTACGGCTGTGGAGATGATGTTCTCCCTTGAGCAGGTGCTTAAAATCTCTGGCGATGTGGAGTGGGCAGACTACCTTGAGCGCGTAGCGTATAATGCTCTGCCAACGCAAGTTACGGACAACTGTGATGCACGACAGTATTACCAGCAACTCAACCAAATAGAGATTTCGCGTACTTGGCGAGACTTTACCACACCTCACGGCGATACCGACCAACTCTTTGGTCAGATGACAGGCTATACCTGCTGTACGGCAAACTACCATCAAGCGTGGTCAAAGTTTGTGCAGAACTTATGGTATGCAACTCCAAACGGGGGTCTTGCAGCCCTTATCTATGCTCCAAGCAGTGTCACAACGAGGCTTAAAAGCGGTCGAGAGGTAAAAATTACCGAGAATACTCATTACCCATTTCGCGAGACAATAGAGTTTACGGTTGAATTTCCAAAGCAGAAGGGAAAGAGCGAGCATTTCCCTCTACACCTTCGTGTGCCAGAGTGGAGTAAAGATTTTACTGTTGCCATAAATGGAGCGACTATGGAGTGCTGTGCGCAGAGTGGTATTATTGTGCTTGACCGAGAGTGGCGAAATGGCGATAAGGTAACTCTTACTCTCAATGCCGTTGTTCGGGCGAGCTATTGGTTTGACGGAGGCGCAGCCATTGAGCGCGGACCACTACTATATGCGCTGAAGATGAATGAGCGCTGGGTTCGACACAAGATTACGGATAGCAAGGAACAGATAAACTATGGCAAGTTCTACTATGAGGTATTTTCGGATACCCCATGGAACTACTGTGTACTAAAGCAGACTCTACGCAAGAATATTGAGAAGAATATCTCCGTAGCCCTGTCCGAGAGTGTGGCAACCTACCCGTGGAATGTTGACTCTGCGCCAATAACCCTCACTATGCCCGCTTGCCGCCTACCACGCTGGCAGAAGTATAGTGGCAATGTCGGTGCTGTAAACTACTATATCAACGCCAAAGACCGTGGCGATGTAGACCCAACCCCTTGCACCGTAGAACTTATCCCATACGGCTGCACAACCCTGCGAATAGCTCTTTTCCCCTTGAGATAAGAGATAAAAAATATAAATTTCATCCAAATTTGTGAAAAACTGCCATAGAAATTTGGATGTAACAAAAATCTGTATTACTTTTGTCCCCGATTTGGAAACAAATCATATGGTGGATGTAGCTCAGTTGGTTAGAGTGACGGATTGTGGTTCCGAAGGTCGTGGGTTCGAATCCCATCTTCCACCCCCTAAAAAGCAGGATGCGAGGTTACGCCTCGCATCTTTTTTGTTTAGCATAAAGTTGTAAGCAAGCTTCCACTCCCGCTAAACCAAAAAAGGAGCTGTGCTCCTCCTGCTTTCAATGGCGGCAAATGGGAAATGGCAGGGTTACATAATAACAGCCTTGCAGATGCAAGGCTGTTATCCATTAGCAGTTAACTAAAAGCTATCTTTTTCTCAAAATATAATTTCCGCTCGGTTTGCGCAAAGTAGTAAAGCGGCAAAGGTGCTGCTTAGAGGTGGATGCGGTAGTGGCGCGAGGCTTCATTGCTGCCGGGAAGTCCGGAAGGTTCTCTGCGCCAGCAACATCGTAATACTCGTCATTAATACAAGCCATATAGAACATTTGGTTGAAAGTTGGGTAGTTAGCCACACCTGCACCATAGCGAACAATAGCCTTCGTACCATCGTCCAGGATACCCGCGATAGCAATACCGTAATCACTATTGCTATTAGTATAGAAATAGCCCTCTGCATCGCCTCCTAAGAAGTAGACATCGCCCATACCATAGCTTCCAAAGTCGACATTCTCTGCCACTAACTGAGAGTAGAAGAAGAGCGAGTTGAGGTCGGCATCATACTCAACCTCTACAGCCCAATCATCTATACCTGACCAGCCGGTCATATAGAAGGACTTATTTGCCACCTTAGTGGTCAAATTTATTGGGCTAGTAGCGCCATTATTACCCTCAACAGTCCAATTTCCCAACCAATCACTATATGCAGCTGTAGGTAGTGAAGCCTTTACCTCAAAAGTATCAGATGCGGCATAAAGACCGCTAAGGGTTCCTACTGATGTAACACCGATAGCGATAGCTTTATAGTTACCTGGGTCAAGGTCGAAGGCTTCAGATGCATTGCCGGTATAGAGCATATCACTAAAGACATAGGAGGTATTATAGGAGTTATTAAAGTACTCAAGATACTCCTTCATCTCCACAATCAACTCCTCGCCCAACTCTCGCAAATAGAGAGGGTTATAATCTTCTGCATAGACTGCTGTAACAACATAAGTGTTACTATCTGTGCTGGTAACCTCAACAATATGGTCAAAGTTCTGCTCATAGAGGGTTCCTGCACCAACATAACGGAGAGACCATGCGCTATTTGGAGCCATACCATTGACTGTGCCATCGCTGCCTGGCTCATCGTCTGGATTAGCAGCCTGCTCAGTAACAAACTCATAAGAGGAGCTACTGCCGTATACAACACCTTCGGAGCTAAGACCAAAAGCGATATACTTATACGCCGTTTGTGGTTGTAAGTCCTTAAGCAGACCTACATAACTCTTACTTTTGCGCAGACCCTCAGAGGTGCCGTCAGCCTTAAATTTATCAACAGCTGCGGCGATAAGGTCCTCCTCATTTTCGTCAACCTCGGTGGTCAAAAGTCCAAACCAAGTATCCGAAGAGGCTCCATTGTGGCTAACCTTTACTTTAGCTGTTGTGGCTGTAATATCCTCAATATCAATAGTAAGTTCTAAATCCTGATTAAGTTCTGAGTCCTCTAAGCCAATATAGGTTGACTCGCCACACGACACCATAACCATAGTAGCAACGGCTGTAATGGTTATGCCTAATAATTTTTTCAGTGTTTTCATTATCAATATGTTTTAATTATTTTACAACAACGCCATCCTCAAGACCTTCAATCTCAACAACAAAGCGAGTATCATCTCGATATGTGCCCACAGCCTGTTTAGTCGAAGAGGTTGAAGCGATAGTATTTGGGTTAACGGCATCAAAGATATATCTAAATATTGGTGCTGATTTTACAGTGCTTGTAGAGCTATTATACTGACCTCCAACTATTGCCGCTACATAACCACTACTTGGCAGTGTAGCATTTACGCTATTTCTCGCAAAGGTATAGTTATAATATTCTGGTTTTGTATTAGCTGTTGTTGCATCCAACAAGATAGTACCTATAATACCACCAACAAAGCTCTTAGGGCTCTCACTGCCACCGACAGATATTGTTCCTGTATATGTGTTGTCGCTGATATTAATATGCTGACCTGAGTGACCCACAATACCTCCAATATGGTGCTCTGTGGTTGTGGCAGCTATGGTTATATCACAACTAACAGTATTCTGCTTAAGGTCGAACTGATAGGTCGAAGAGCTTGCCCATTTACCACCAAATGCAACAGCACCACCAACATACCAGGTAGCCGGGAATGAGGCATACAGATTACCTGTATTGGTACAGTCTACAGCATTGGTTGCATTGTTTTTATTTACAGATGCGCTTGAAGGCATTGCAGTAATACCTGCCAAATAACCGGTAGTGGCACTTTTGGCGGTCAAAGAGATATTTGCACTATTGCTTGACGATGTAAAGGTTGAACCGTAGTATCCCAAGCCACAAAGACCTCCAACAGCGATAGTTTGAGCCTCCAAATTAGCATTATTAAGGGTAAGTGTAGCTTTATTTTGGCAGTCTGATGCTGTAATCTTTCCCGTACCATTACCAACAACACCGCCCATATATAGCGTTGTACCGGTATTTGTCGTCACGGTTCCCTCATTGACATTCTTGGTCATTGTTGTAGTACCTGAACCTCCGGCAACACCACCTAAACAGAGCGTTGTAATAGAGGTTGCTGCCACTGAAACCTTGTTGTTATTGGTAGAGTTATCCAATTTCGTTGCACCATCGCCAATCACACCTCCTACTCGCGCTGTAGCAACAGTAGCGGCACTATAGGCTACATCCCCATTATTCTCAAGACTATCAGAAGCACCGAGTGCATCGCCAATAACTCCACCACAGAAGATATCGCCCGTAGTACTACCTGCATTAATAGTCACAAGAGCATTATTAACTGCTGTATTGGTAATGGCAGCCTGACCAAAGACTCCACCACAGAAGATATCGGAGTCAAGACTACTATTGTTGGTATAGACAACAGGGTTATTATTGGTTGCGTTTTTCACCTCCTGTGATGTAGCCACACAGCCGACAACACCACCAAAATAGCTATTACCTGAGAGCTGATTGGTCGAAGCATTAGCCAAAAGGGTGTAGAAGATATTACCATTATTGGTAATGGTTGATGCTCCATACTTAGAATATCCTAACACACCTCCAAAATAGTTTGTTTTACCCAAAGAGTTGACCCTCACTATTGCGTTGTTTGACAGAAGCTCAGTCTTGAGTGATGAGTATGCAACAACACCTCCAACATAGTGATCAGTTGAGGCATTATCTGCCATATTGAAATTACACTCAACATCTCCGTAGTTATGGCAGTTAGATAGGGTATTGCCTTCATAATAGGTATTCAAACCGGTCTGTGCAACAACTCCAGCAACAGATACGCCCTTAGCAGCGCCACCACCAGCATAAGAACTACTTCCAGCACCCATATTTCCTGGACCAAATGAACCGGTAACAGCAATAGGAGCATAATTTATACAATCTGCACCACCTGTCATAGCAAAACCGGCAACACCAGCAACAGTTGTGCGTGCAATAACATAGTCAGTATTCAAAGTTGGAGTTGTGAGGGTTACACTACCCTTTGTATCACTATTTTGTTCTCCATTTATACAGCCCGAAACACTACCCTCGCAGTAGCCAATAACGCCCGCAAGGTAGGTGTAGTTAGAGTTATTTGTTCCACCACCCACAGCAATGGCTGTTCCTGAATAGTTATGCGAGATTGTACCCGTATTGGTAGAGTTAGCAACGGTTCTAACTATATCTGTAGCCGATGAATACTTTGCAAAGGTAGTACCTCCGGCGACACCTCCAATAAAGGTATAGCCAACACGACAACCACTACCTATTGTGTAGCTGATATTACCCCTATTGTGGCAATTATCTAAAGCCGTATCAACAAGACCAACGACACCACCGATATAGACAACACCACGAATATTATCGCCCGTAGGAGTAGTTGTAATGGCAATATGGCTGTTATTTATACAATCTTTAACCGTTCCCAAGCACTTGCCGGCTAAAGTACCGAAGTAGACTGCGTCCTGATATTGGTCATCTCCTGCACCAAAAGCAGTTGTGGTAATATCAATACGCTCAACATTATTTACAATATTCTCAAGAGAGCCGTTTACATCGACCGTAGAGGCAACAAAGCCGTAAGCGCCGGCTTTATTGGCAACCGTAAGAGCACAAGAGCTATCGATAGTGAGATTTTTAACACTACCTTTAAGGGTTTCAAAGAGTGGCGCTGTGGCATTCCAATTTTTGATAGCAAAATTCTTACAGTCAAGTACGCCAGCAAATGATGTTGCCGTAGGCAGCGTTACACCTTCAAGGTCAATATCGTTAGCGAACTCCGCTGTCGAGGCACTTGCACAATTTTCAAGGAAATTGACAAGACCCTGAGCATCTGTAATAGGACCAAATGGTGTATACTCCCACTTCGCATCGGTGGTCTTAAATCCCTTATTACGCTCGATTGTAATATCTTTAGCAGATGTATAGTATGTAGGATTACTACCCTCTTTACGGTTAAAGTGTATACTAAACTCGCCCGCAGGGGTTGTCCCAGGCAGAAGGGCGATATAGTAGGCACCAGGTGTAAACACCTCGCCCTCTGGCAGAAGTTTTACCGTACCAACAGCATTAGATATAGAACTGATTGTAGGCGCCGCAGAGGAGGTGGTTGTCTTCTTAATCTTTGCTTTACCCGCCAACTTTGTACCATTGACTACAACAGATGTAACATCGTCAAAAGTAAGTTCTACACGCAGAAAACCAACCGCAGTCTTAAATGAGATGGCTGTATCTGTACTTGTAAAATATGCCAAAGAGATAATTGTACCATCGGCAACATTCTGGTTGCCGGTCAGTCGCTGCTCCGTAGCGGCATTGATATTAAATTCATAGTTACCACTGCGCTCTACAACAGCTTGATATGGGTAGATGGCGAAAAACTTTGTAGCGTCCTCCGAAACCATACCCGCGAAAGTGGCACTATTACCATCCACAGAGCCTCTTACAACCTTAAACTCGCGGATAGTCTTATTACTACTGCTCGTCCCTTCAAAAACGGCTATTTTGTCATCCTCGTGCCAGCAGATGCTCTTACCATCTTCGCCAACAAAGGTACGAGTAGTCTCGCCCTCAACCGTAATGGTCATAGGCACTAATTTCTCCCCTACATGAGGGGTAATATCCTGCTCCTCAAAACCTTGAGAGCAAGAGATTGTCAACACAGCCACTACGACTGTCAAGAGATAGTGAAAATTCTTCCTCATTTTTTTGCTCTTTAGGTTGTTAAAGTTCTTCTAAATTGCCCATATCCTCATGTTCACCACCAACAGATAGGGAGTAACCATTTTCGACCGCCATCTCCTCAACATCAATTACGGGAGGAAGGTATCGACCATCTATAAATACTCTATTCATAGTTCTGCTTATATATTATTTTCTTATTCCCACTCTTTCACACATCTTACTGAAGCTGCACAACAGCGTGCTCCATAGGAGTACCATGCAGCAGCCTCTGACGGGTCTAAGATTGGATAAACGCCATAGTATACATCATTAAAGGCTACAAAGAGGGTTGCCGACTTACCGAAATCTCCAAAATTCTCCGCTGTCCAATAGAGCATACGCTCGCCGGTTTCGCCAATAAGTCCCGACACATCGAGATTTCCGCTACTTGGAAAGTAGTCGCCATTACCTCCCTTCCAACTCCACCCGCAGCTGCTCTCTTCCCACTCTCTATCTACATAAGTGCAGGCATAATCGCTATTCAAAGGACCAAAAGCACTACGCGGAGGCACTGCATACCCCACAGGACATGGGTCAAAGATACTCTTATAGGCTCTTCCCGCCTGAGCATCACCCCACAACAGCGACTGCGACTGTTGCAACATACCGTTAGTACCCACAAGGTCCTCAACTAAATACCAATCAAAGACATACTCGCCAATAGGGATATCAACGCGGCAACCGAGAACCGTAGTTGGATGTTGTGTAGCATATTCGATATTTCCTGGAGCCTGAAGAGCCACAGGAGCCACGGCGCCAACATAACACCACTCCAAAGCACCATTACCTGTTTGGTAGTTATTATAGTTAACGATTTGACGGATACGCTCAATCTCAGCCTGCACCGAAGCATACTCCTCCTCGCTCTCAAGCGAGTTATAGTCATCATCATATCTATGTTTCGGCACATCTATATACTCCACAGCCGACGGTAAAAATGGATCCTTACGACCCCATTGGTAGAGCATACCGCGGTTAGAGAGGACTCCAGGCTCGTTTGTCAAAGCTCCGAGGTTACGATCCATCCAATAGAGGTTGTTTCCAAATGAAATCTCAGGCTGCTGATCCATAACCCAGATATGCCAACTCCACAAAATTTCACCCTTGCCATTACAAAGAGCAATCAGAGCATTACCCTCACTACTACCTGTAGTGAAGTATATAGTTCCTCTCTGTGCATCATATAGAGGTTCTCCGTCAATAATCTTTGTACTACGAGTCTTATCGCCATCATAGGTCGACTCCCAAGCAAGCATAGCGTATGAGCCCTCAGTAATCTCTACACCATGGTGAAGGATATAATTCGAGTAGCCGTCACTCTTACCATTTCCCTTAACTGAAGCATCAAAAGAGTAGGAGGCTTGAGTAGGTGCGATATAGCAATTTGCCGTACCTGACGCCGATAGGTCGGTTGTCAGATAACCATGCTGCAACACCTTTAGGCGACTTTTTGCTAAATCAGGCGACTCTCCTGCGATAACCTCAATAACAGCAAGGCGGTCGGTATT
>JAZNTY010000248.1:0-13410 GCA_045592005.1 Alistipes sp.
TTTGACCAAGACTCTGACACTAAGGCCAATGCGCCAGATGACAGCCGATTTAACTATGTAGAGAGCAACTTCCGCTTTCTGCGTAGCGCACTGCGCCTGCGTGGGGTGACAGAGGTGGATGGCATACTTGCCGACCTTGGCGTATCGTCTCACCACTTTGACGCCTTGCCACGCGGCTTCTCGTTTCGCGGAGAGGCTCCCCTTGATATGCGTATGAATCAGCGCGGTGGCGAGACAGCTGCCGATGTTGTGAATAACTGCACCGAGGAGCAACTTGCGACAATCTTCTCGCAGTATGGCGAGTTAGAGACCACATGGAAGATTGCCGCCTGCATCGCTCGTGCAAGGGCTGTAAAGCCAATCACAACTACTGCCGAGCTTGTCGCCGCCGTAGCCCCTTGCACACCTAAGAAGGATGAGTCAAAGTTTTTGACAAAACTCTTTCAGGCACTGCGCATAGAGGTCAATGGCGAGATGGAGGCACTCAAGATGGCTTTAGAGCAGAGTCTTAAGGTGCTTAAGCCTGGTGGTAGACTTGTTGTTATCTCCTACCACTCGCTTGAGGATAGAATTGTTAAGAACTTTATCCGTAGCGGCAATACTGAGGGTAAGATAGAGAAAGATTTCTTCGGTCGCAGCACTACACCGTGGACCGTAATTTCGCGTAAAGCAATAGTCCCTACAGCCGAGGAGGTGGAAGCCAATCCACGCTCCCGCTCGGCAAAAATGAGAGTAGCAGAGAAGTTATGAATGACAACAACCCTATAACAGAGCCTGAAGAGGTCTTGGTAGAGAGCCCCACAGAGCCACAGAACGAGACCATCGTTATAACTATGCCTGCAAAAGTCAAACGGGTAGTTATGGCGATATGGGATTTTGTCTGTTCATTAGTGACAGGCGAGGTAATCATAAAAGACTCCGTATCAAAGGGTTATAATTATCTCTTCCGTATAGCTTTTGCCTTTATGTTCAGCATTGGAGCACTATTTTACTCTCTACATATGCAGATAACCGAAAATGGGCTGCGTAACCAAGTTAAGCTCTTGGGCGAAAAGGCTGTTCGCACACACGAGCAGAGGGTTCGTGCAACAACACACTCGGCTATTCTTAATACTTTGGAGAGCCGCAATATAGACCTATCTGACCCTATGGAGCAAATAACGATAATCAAAGAGTAGAGATGGATGAGCTAAAAAAGAGGTGGCAGGGGCAGATTTATACCCGACTACGAGGAGTAACAGTACTACTCTTCATAGCTATTGCTGCGCTCTTTGCACGACTTGTGTATATCCAATTTTTTGATGAGGATATTGCTAAAAACTCAGAGAAAGTACATCGTCGACTTATCAGCACCGACACTCTCTATGCTACACGCGGCTCGATATTGGCACGCGACGGTTCGCCTTTAGTCACATCAATACTTCGCCGAGCGATATTCTTCGATATGGGCAGCCACGGCTTCGATAACGATAAACGCTTTGCCAAAGATGCTGACTCGCTCAGCAAACTACTCAGTGCCTACTTCGGCAACCGCACTCCACAATGGTACTACAACCGTATGGACAGCATCCGCAAGCGCGCAAGGCGCAAAGTAGTTGACGGATACGACCCTAAGCCAGACGAGCGCGCGCTAATTATACAGTGGCTCAAGCCTCTACCGGCAGACTCTGTTCCCCGCTACAAGACCCTTCGTAGCCACACCTATACCCGACTATTCCGCAACATTGACCAAAACGAGTGGGAGCAACTGAGCCAATATCCTATTCTCAACGGCTCTTTGGGCGAGGTACTGCATAAGGAGTATATCGATACCCGCATATACCCTCATGGTAACTTAGCAAGACGCATTATCGGTCGCGCGGACAATAACTTCAAGCAGCACTTCGGCATTGAGTATGCCTATGTAGATACTTTGGCAAGTAAAAAAGGTTGGCAGTATACCCAATATATGGCACCAAACTTCAACCCACGCATAGAGAACGACACACTCAAGACAGTACCCGCCCAAAGAGGTGCCGACATACACACCACCTTAGATATCGAACTTCAAGATGTTGCAGACCGCGCTTTGCGAGAGAGTCTGCAAGAGCAGAATGGCGAGTGGGGCACAACGGTGGTTATGGAGTGTAGCACAGGCGATATTTTAGCTATGGTCAACCTGACAAGGGTACGCGAAGGGGTCTACCTTGAAGGTACCAATCACGCTCTGGGAACAACCATAGAGCCAGGTTCTACAATAAAGCTCGCCACAGCAATGATTTTGCTCGACAAGGCTGGTATGTCGCCTGACAAAAAGTATAATGCCGGCTATGGCAGATTGGTCAAAGTTGGGGCTAATGAGGTTAAAGATGCTCACGCCATAGGCTCACGCCGCGACCCGCGCATAGACCTTAAGACCGCCATAACCGAGTCGTCCAATGTCTACTTTGTCAAGGCTGTGCACGAACACTTCAAGGGCAAAGAGATGGAGTATTATCAGGAGCTCTGTTCATTGGAGTTACACTGCCACACCGCGCTAAATGAGTTCAAGCCGCCACAGCCTATACTTCCGCGACCAAAAGGTCCAAAGTGGTACGGCACAACTTTGGGTTACCTCTCTTACGGCTACGGCTTGGAGATTACCCCATTGCAGACCTTAACCCTCTATAACGCGATAGCCAACGGTGGTACTATGGTAGCTCCACGCCTTATTACCCACATTACACGCCAGGGCAAAGTGGTGTCTCAAACCCCTGTAAAGGTAGTAAAGCAGAATGTATGCACCCCAACAACCCTCTCTTTTGTGCGTCAAAGTTTAGAGAGTGTTGCTCAGCAGGGTACAGCCAAAGAGTTTTTCAACAGCGATGTAGTACCCTTCCGCGTAGCTGCAAAGACCGGCACCGCAACTATTGCCAAAGGACATAAGTACTCCGACGAGTACCACCTCGGCTCTATGGTTACTTATATGCCGGCAGACAATCCTAAATACACCTTTATCACAGCCATATACAAACGCAAGGGTAAAGGTTCCGTTGCGGGTGCCAAGGTTGCCGGTCCCGTGCAGCAGAAGATTGCCACCTACCTGCACAATAGAGAATTAGAGTGGTCAGAGCACCTTATGGTAAGCGATATAAAACAGCTACCGACGGATATTAAGGGTGGTAATATAGAGCACATCTGTCGTGTGACACGCCAATTCAACCTTGCCGCATCATACACCTCCCCGACAGGGTGGGGAACAACGACTACGGGTATAAGCAGCGTAACAATAGAGTCAACAAGCGCCGATAATAAGACTGTTCCAGATGTTATGGGTATGGGTCTTTCGGATGCCATATATATGCTTGAAAACAGAGGTATAAAGGTCAAGTTCTCCGGCAGAGGTAAGGTTGTATACCAAAGTAAAGCTGCCGGCTTACTGATAGGCAAAAAAGAGGTTATAACGATAAAATTAGAATAACAGATGAAAATCATCGACTTAATAAAGGGCATTGAACCGCTTGCTCTGCGCGGTTCTACTGAGTCAGAAGTAACAAATCTAACCTACGACTCTCGCAGCGTGGTTGAGGCGAGTTGCTTCTTTGCCATTGTTGGAACGGTTACTGACGGGCATAAATATATAGCCGGAGCCATAAAAAAGGGCGCCTCGGCTATTGTCTGCCAGCAACTACCCGAAGGAGATTTGAACGATAAGGTAACATATATCGTCACTTCCGACAGTGAGATAGCTATGGCTCAAATAGCCTCTAATTTCTATGGCAACCCAACAAAAAAACTCAAAGTTGTAGGTGTAACGGGAACCAATGGCAAGACCACCATCGCTACACTGCTCTACGACTTAGTTCGGTTGCTTGGCTACAAGGCTGGACTTATCTCAACAGTGGTATATAAGATTGATAATGAAGAGATTACATCAACACATACCACACCTGACGCCATACGCCTCAACGCTATGTTGGCAAAGATGGTGGAGAGCGGATGTAGCTACTGCTTCATGGAGTGCTCCTCACACGCCATAGTTCAACGCCGCATATACGGTATAGATTTCGACGGTGCACTATTTACCAACATTACCCACGACCACTTGGACTACCACAAGACCTTTGCCGAGTATATCCGTGCAAAGAAGCTCTTCTTTGATACTCTGCCAAAGAGCAGCTTCGCCATAGTCAATGCCGATGACCGCAATGGAGAGGTTATGCTGCAAAATACAGCAGCTAAACGCCGAACTCTCTCGCTACGCAAAAATGCCGACTACAACTGCAAGATTATGGAGGCAACACCGGAAGGTATGTCCCTGCGTATAGACAATATAGACCTGTGGGTCAGCTTCTTGGGCAGGTTCAACGCCTACAATCTGCTTACAGTCTACGCCACCGCCATAGAGTTGGGCTTTGAACAGATGGAGGTTCTGCGCTGCATATCGCTTCTCAAGCCGGTAGATGGTCGTTTCGATATTGTTCGTGCAGCAGACGGCACTACAGCTATTGTAGACTACGCCCACACTCCGGATGCTCTG
Source organism: Alistipes sp. (assembly GCA_045592005.1). GTDB lineage: Bacteria > Bacteroidota > Bacteroidia > Bacteroidales > Rikenellaceae > Alistipes. The sequence goes on from JAZNTY010000248.1 coordinate 4,499, forward strand.
GAGAACATTCTCAAAACCGTTGCCGAGATATGCCCTAAGGATAAGCAGGTAACAACAATATGCGGCTGCGGAGGCGAGCGCGACAAGAGCAAGCGTCCAGAGATGGCACAGATAGCAGTAAAGTACTCAGACCGCGCCATATTTACCTCCGATAACCCACGCAGCGAGGACCCTGAGCAGATTTTGTGCGATATGGAGCAGGGCGTAGCTACGACAGATAACTACCTAAAGATTGTCGACCGCGACACCGCCATAAAGACCGCCATAATGTTGAGTAACAAGGGCGATATTATTGTAGTTGCCGGCAAGGGTCACGAGCAGTACCAGATTATCGGCGACCAAAAGTTGCACTTCAACGACAAAGAGCGCGTAAACCATTGGTTTTCAGCATTTAATAGAGAATAAATAACTCAAACAAATATAACTATGTTGTATCATTTTTTTCAGTACCTCAACCAATTTTATGACATTCCAGGCTCAGGAATGTTTCAGTACATCTCATTTCGTGCAATTCTCGCCTTTATTTTGGCAATTTTAATTGTCATATATACGGGTATGCCATTAATTCACAAACTCAAAAAGTTACAGATAGGCGAAGAGATTCGCAATCTTGGCTTAGACGGAGAGAAAGATAAGCGGGGCGTGCCAACAATGGGTGGTATGCTTATTCTGCTGGCAATACTTATACCTACACTTCTCTTTGCGCGCATGGATAACATCTATATCCTACTGATGATAATCTCTACCGTGTGGTGCGGAGCTATAGGCTTCTTAGACGACTACATAAAGGTCTTTCGTCACAACAAAGCCGGATTAAAGGGCAAGTTTAAGATTGTTGGTCAGGTCGGTTTAGGTATTATCGTTGGCACAGTAATGTGTTTTTCTGAAGATATCGTTATCCGTGAGCAGATTGCAGTACCAACATCTATTGAGAGTATCGAAACGATAGAGTCTAACGATATCAAGACTACGCAGACAACCATTCCGTTTGTCAAAGATAACGAGTTTGACTACAGTTGGCTTACCGGTGGCAATCAAACTTTAGCTTGGATACTATATATTGTTATGGCTATACTTATCATCACCGCCGTATCAAATGCCGCCAACCTCACAGATGGTATGGATGGACTGCTGACGGGCGTCTCGATACCTATAGTAGTGGTTTTAGGTGTGCTTGCCTATCTATCGGGTCACATCATCTATGCCGACTATCTCAACATAATGTTTATCCCAAATAGCGGAGAGCTACTAATTTTTGCCCTTGCAATGATTGGTGCGCTACTCGGTTTTCTGTGGTACAACGCAAACCCTGCACAAATTTTTATGGGTGACACCGGCTCGCTTGCCATTGGTGGAATTATAGCTGTCTTTGCTCTATGTATCCGCAAAGAGTTATTGCTGCCGATTATGTGCGGAATATTCCTTGTGGAGGCTCTATCTGTAATCATCCAAACCTCTTACTTCAAGTATACCCGCAAAAAGTATGGAGAGGGACGAAGAGTATTCCTTATGACACCTATTCATCATCACTATCAGAACAAGAAAATTCCTGAAGGACGACTGGTCATAAGATTTATCATCATCTCTTTACTGCTTGCGGCTGTAAGCCTCGCAACTCTTAAAATCCGATAATATGAAAAAGGCGCGTATTGTTGTTCTTGGTGGCGGCATTAGTGGCTACGGTTCAGCTATCTTGGCTAAGAAAAATGGTGCCGAGGTGCTACTCTCCGATGCAGGCACTATCTCGCCGCTATACCGTTCACGCTTAGATGAATGGGGTGTGGAGTATGAACAGGGAGGACACACTATGGAGCGTATACTCTCAGCTACCGAAGTGATTAAATCGCCCGGAATACCAGATAAGGCTCCGGTTGTTGTAGCTATACGCGAGCATGGCATACCTGTAATTTCGGAGATGGAGTACGCTGCTCGATATATGGGCAAGGCAAAGACCATCTGCATCACAGGTAGTAACGGCAAAACCACGACTACTTCGCTGATATACAAGATTTTGAGCGATGCTGGTTTTAATGTCGCTTTGGGTGGTAATATAGGCGAATCCTTTGCCTATAGCGTAGCTACAGAGCAGTACGATTGGTATGTCTTGGAACTGAGCAGTTTCCAATTAGACGGAATGTTCGACTTCAGAGCCAATATAGCTGTGTTGATGAATATCACACCAGACCATTTGGACCGCTACAACTACTGCTTCCAAAACTATATTGACTCTAAAATGCGTATTACCCGCAATCAAAATAGCCGCGACTGTTTTATCTACTCCGCCGATGACCCAATTATTGTTGCCGAGTTAGCTAAGCATCCGCAACCAGCACGCGAGCTACCATTTATGGCTCATGCAGCGGTAGCCAGCGGTGCCGGCGATGCCTATTTACAGGGCGAGAGTTTTACTGCCCGCGTTGGTAAAACATCCGTAGAGGTCGATACTGCAAAGATGCAAATCAAGGGTCTTCACAACGCTTATGATGCTATGGCAGCAGCTCTTGCAGCCTTAGCCGCAGGCGTAGATGCAGAGCAGGTAGAGCGTTCAATATACGACTTTTCGCCTGTAGAACACCGCTTAGAGCCTGTCGCAGAGGTTGACGGTGTGACCTACATCAACGACTCTAAAGCGACAAATGTCGACTCGGTATGGTACGCCTTGCAGAGTATGACTCGTCCGGTGGTATGGATAGCCGGTGGTACAGATAAAGGAAATGACTACACCCCGCTCAAAGAGTTTGCTGCCCAGAAGGTACACACCTTAGTATGTATGGGTCTTGATAACAGCAAGTTGGAACGCAACTTTGCAGGTATAATACCTACAATAATCTCCACCGACAGCCTTGACGGTGCTATGCGCGCAGCTGTGGCTGCGGCAAAGAACGGCGACTGCGTGTTACTCTCGCCTGCATGCGCAAGTTTCGACCTATTCAAAAACTACTGCCAACGCGGAGAGCAATTCAAGGAGTGGGTGCATAAATATTTGAAACACGATGGACGATAATCGCCAACAAGTACCCTCGATACTCTCCAAAGTAACGATATTCAAGGGGGACAAGGTGCTCTGGGTAATAATACCGGTGCTCTTTATTCTCTCTGCACTTGTTGTCTACTCTTCGTTGGCAAAGATGGGCTATACAGATGTCAGCAGCCACACTACTGCCATATACACAAAACACCTTATCGTCATCGCTATATCGGTAGTAGCCCTATTTGGCACCTACTTTATCGGCGCGCGCCTACTTTACACCTTAGCACCGTGGATTTACGGAGTCTGTTGGTTGCTGACCTTAGGAGTCTACTTCTTTGGTTCCGGAGGTGGCGAGGCGTCCCGCTGGTACGACTTTTTTGGAGTCTCTGTGCAACCCTCCGAGTTACTAAAAGTGGCTACCATTCTACTCCTTGCCCGCATTTTGGACCAAGCGCAGCAAACTATTAACAAACAGCAACTTATACCATCGCTCAACCCGTGGCGATGGACCAAAAAGTGGCGTAAAAAACAGTTTGCCATATTGCGCGAAGGAAGCACAAAAATACTACTGCCTATAGTGGCTTCGGCGGCTGTTATTCTTAAGGCTCATAACTCCTCGGCACTGCTTGTTTTTACCGTAGGATTAGTGATGATACTCATAGCAAGAGCCAAACTCATAGAGGTAGGCAAGATAGTGCTTATAGCTGTTATGTTCGTCGCTCTCTACATCGGTTTTGGTGGCGGCAGAGGCTCTACGGCAACCAGCCGCATAAGTAATTTTGTAAACTATTGGACCTCGGAAGAGGGCAGTTCTACTTTGAGCGATGCCGACCACGCAATGGTAGCAATATACGATGGAGGTCTTTTTGGTGTGGGCGCCGGGCAGTCTGTTATGCGTGCTAAAATCACACATCCGGAGAGTGACTATATCTTCTCATTCTTTGTTGAGGAATATGGCATAATTATGGGAATGTTACTCATAATGATGTATGCTTGGATATTCTCACGAGCCGTAAATATCTTCCGCAACAGTCGCTGGCTCTTTGGAGGACTATTGGCTGTCGGGTTAGCGCTGATGATAACCACGCAGGCGATACTCCACTTTGCAGTCTCGACCAACCTCTTTATGGAGACGGGACAGAACCTACCTCTTATATCCCACGGCGGCACCTCGATGCTCTGCACAGCCGCATCGTTAGGCATAATACTGAGCATCAGTCGACAGATACACAACGGCACCCTTATTCCACCTGAGGGTATTGCCGCAATGACACCTGAGGTGGAGGATGATAGTGAGAGTTAGTCGATATGAGTACAAGATTAGACAAATACTTATGGGCTGTACGCATCTTCAAGACTCGCAGCGAGGCGGCGGATGCAATACGAAACAATAAAGTGACCGTCAATGGCGCATACGCCAAACCTTCGCGCGAGGCTAAGGTGGGCGACAGGATAGAGGTGCGTAAGACTATGATAACCTATTCATACCTTATCACTGCGCTTATAGAGAACCGCCAGCCGGCAAAAAATGTACCTCTCTATTGTCAAAATATCACACCTCAGAGCGAGTTGGATAAACTCAACATTCCTCGCGAGACAATCTTTGTTTTCCGTGAACGCGGCACCGGTCGCCCGACAAAAAAGGAGCGCCGCGAGATAGATGCCGTTATGGACGAGATGTTCCTCGATGATGACGAACTCTTTGAAGATGATGAATTATAAAGAGTCGTAAAGGAGCTCTGTATTTGTATTTTCTAACAAAAATATCTATCTTTGCAGATTGCAGGCGTGTGTGCGTATACGCGAGCGCGCAATGAAGGGACAAAAGGCAGAGATGTTATGTTAGAAAAGTTAGCCAAACAGACAGCAATATACGGCATAAGCACCATTTTAGGCAGGTTTCTCAGCTATCTGCTTACTCCGTTTTATACCCGTATCTTCGGCGTAGAGACCTACGGTATTATTACCGATGTCTACGCCTTGATACCTTTTGCTTTGGTTATTCTGCTCTTAGGTATGGAGAGCAGCTTCTTCCGCTTTACTACAAAGGCTGAGGAGGCTGGTGGCGATGTAGAGCGTGCAAAAAACACCATCTTTTCCACAATGTGGGGTATTACCTCGTTGGTGGCTGCGATATTTTTTGCTTTAGTAGCCATCTTCTCCGAGCAGTGCTCTGCCTGGATGGGCGAGGCGTATATTGTCCACCCTGAATATGTGATTATTGTTGCAGCGATTGTCTTTTTCGATGTTGCAGGTGCTATACCGTTCTCCCGTCTTAGACAGAGTGGTAAGGCACTGAAGTTTGTTATGCTCAAACTCGCCAACATCGTTATGCAGGTGGGCTTCGCAGTGGCATTTTGGGCTGTAGGACTCTTTGATAGCGAGTTTGGAGTAGGTTGGGCTTTTGTTGCCAACCTTGCAGCCAGCATGATAACCACCATAGCTGTCTCGTTGACAGGCAGCAGATTGCCTAAAATACAGTGGGCTATATTGGGTGGCATATTTGCCTACTCTATGCCTCTGCTTATCTCCTCCATAGCTGGCACGGCAGGCGAATTTATGGACCGCCAGCTGATAAAGTACCTGGTTCCGGAAGGGTCTATGGCTCAATTGGGCATATATGGCGCCATAACGAAGATTGCCGTCATTATGACCCTCTTTACGCAGATGTACCGCTTGGCAGCAGAACCATTCTTCCTATCAAGTTTCAAAAAGGAGGAGTTTATAGAGGCAAATGCCGCGGCAATGAAGTACTATATGATTGCCTCGATGCTCATATTCCTCGGCATAGCTCTCTATAGAGATATCTTCGCCCTTATTGTTGGTAGCGACTTCCGTCAGGGCATATTTATACTGCCAATAGTCTTGGGCGCCAATGTGCTGAGCGGCGTATGGCTCAACCTCTCATTTTGGTACAAGCGCGAGGAGAAGACCGGATATGCGCTGTGGGTGACACTCTCCGGCTTGGTTGCAAGTTTGGGTGCCGGCTTTATACTTATCCCCAAATATGGCTACTACGGTGCTGCTTGGAGCCGCTTTATTGCCGAAGTAGTTATGGTTAGTGTCAGCTTGACCCTCAACAGAGTCTGCTACCCTACACCATACGACTATAAGCGTATTGCCGAATATGTGGTTATAGCTTTAGCCTTATTTTACATAGCCGAGATGATAGGCGATATGGGTATTATGTTGAAGTACACTACAAATACGATACTTTTCGTTAGCTATATGCTCTATGTCATTAAGCGCGAAAAGATAGATGTTGGTGGTTTGATAAAAGCAGTTTTAAGACGATGAAATTCTCGGATATCATAGGACAGCAGGCGCTCAAAGCGTATCTGGTGCGTAGTGTGGATAGTGGCAGAATAAGCCACGCCCAGCTCTTTACCGGTATTTCCGGAGCCGGCACTCTGCCCCTTGCTGTAGCCTACGCTCAATATATTCACTGCCGCAACCGTAAAGATGGCGACAGCTGTGGTGTCTGCCCCTCTTGTCAACAGATAGCTAAGTTGGCACACCCTGACCTACACTTTATATTTCCTGTAAACAAACAGGGGAAGAAGAGTGGTGAGGTGGTCATAAGCACAGCCCGCGAATTTGTCGAGCTGTGGCGCGAGATGTTTGACAAGACAGGAGGCTACTTCTCGCCCAGAGATTGGTTTGATGCCCTCAACTTAGGAAAAACCCTCAAGGGCGTTATCTCGGCAAAAGAGTCGGAGGAGATTATCCGTCGCCTGAGTTTTAAGAGCTTTGAGAGCGAGTATAAGATTATGATTATATGGCTGCCAGAGACTATGAACGAGGAGGCAGCAAATCGCATACTCAAGATTTTGGAGGAGCCTATGGGTAAGACCCTATTTATCTTGGTCAGCGAGCGTAGCGACCTGCTGCTTAAGACCATTATCTCCCGTACTCAGGAGGTTGCAGTACCACGCCTGACTGTAGAGGACCTGCTCCCTATAGCACAACAGAGCGAGAGTGATAGCATTAAGGCTCACAATATCGCCCGCTTAGCTGCCGGCGACCTTTTGGAGTTACGCCGATTGATTGGTCAAAGTCAGGACCAGATAGCTGCCGAGAATTTTGAGTTTTTCTGCTCCATTATGCGCCTGAGCTATAACGACAAGCATCTGGAGTTGATGAATTGGGCAGACGATGTAGCTCAGCTCTCGCGTGAGCGCCAGCGTGGGATGTTGACCGATTTTAGCCGTCTGCTGCGCGAAGCCTATATGCTCCATGCCGGCTTAGAACAGGCGAGCTACCTTTGGGGTAAGGAGGCTGCCTTTTGCAAGAAGTTTGCACCATTTATCGGCAGCCAAAATATAGAGCCTATATTGGAGCAGATTGAGAGTGCTATGCGCCAAATAAACCAAAACGGCAACCCGCGAATAGTGTTTACCCACTTTGCTCTTGCCGTAAGTAAACATATAAAGCGACTGTGATGACCAACCTTGTAATATTAGGCGGTGGCAACTCTGGCGATGTTACCCAAAACCTAAATCGCGCCGAGGAGCTTATCAGCCGGCATATCGGTCAGATTATCGACTGTTCGGAGCGACTTATTACCGAACCGTGGGGCTTTGAGGGGCAGCAGAGCTTTATAAATCAAGCCTGGGTGGTAGCTACGACCCTACCGGCAACAGAGGTTATGGAGCAGCTATTGAAGATTGAGGCTCTTATTGGGCGCGACCGTAAAAGAGAGTATATAGAGAAGATGACGGGCGGGCAAAAGTATGCCAACAGAGTCATAGACCTCGATATACTGATATATGGGGAGCAGGTTGTTGTTACACCCCACCTCCAGATACCACACCCGCGACTATTGGAGCGTGACTTTGCCCTTGTACCTATGAGCCAGGCATTGAAGTGCGATGTAGAGAGTTGCAAACTATTAGTGAGAAAAATTGTAGAAAATGAGATATAAATTAGCTATACTAACACTTGTTACAGTCCTGTGTTCCGGCTGTTTCCACAAGACAACGACCAACACCGACCTGATTATCAAGACATTGATACAGGAGAGTTCCGGTGGTGCAAATATTGTTGCACAGGATGCCTTTGCATATGCCTGCTATACCGGCACTGACAAATGGATGGTAGCAAGTTATGAGGATGCCCTGAACCGTATTGTTACCGACTCCTTAGGGGTCAATAAAATTACCGTCCCTGATGTTGAGGGTGTACCGTATCTGCGCGAAGGTACTGACACCCCTTATATCTCACTACCTTTGGAGCAGTCACCGGCACTTGTAGTGCTTGTCTGTCCGCAGGTAAGGATGTACGCAACACTGTTCAAGCATCTGAATGTAGAGAATTTACATCAAACCTATATGACCCTGCTGCTCCATAGTTGGAAGAGTGCTCCATATACCGAGGGTACTGCCGCTAAAGGTGGCGTATGGAACATTATACCTCCAGCGCCGGACAACAGCACTGAGGAGAGCACTGAGGGAGAAGAGAATACAAACACACAGACTCAACGATGAAACACAGTACACTGATACTTAAGACGGCGGTAATACTGCTATTTATGGGGGCATTTCTTACCCGTTGTGCCAACATTATGTCGCCCGACGGTGGTCCTAAGGACTCACTGCCGCCGGTTATTACACACCTAATGCCGAATAACTTCACAACTAATTTCAAGGAGAAAAAGATATATATCGAGTTCAATGAGTATGTGCAGATAAAGGACCAAAACAAGGAACTTTTCACCTCTCCGGCAATGAAAAAGATGCCACTCATATCTACTCGTGGCAAGGGCATTGTCATTACCATCCGCGACACCCTCAAGGAGAACACCACCTACGCAATAGATTTCGGAAGCGCCATTCGTGACAACAACGAGGGCAACCCGCTCAATGCTATGCGCTATGTATTCTCTACCGGCGAGAGTGTTGACTCCCTTATCTGCTCCGGCTAAGTCGGAGGCCAAGCGGTC